>JBARYO010000068.1:0-1727 GCA_049647905.1 Elainellaceae cyanobacterium
CCAGAAACCATGTCTTCTAACGAGACGGCAGAGGCGATCGCTAAAGCAGCCCAGCAGCATCCAGGCTCAGGGCATATATCTTCAGCTCGCCTGCAGGGAATGCTGTTTTTTGGCAATGCGGCTAGCCTATTTCAGTCCCTGCGATCGCGCGTCTTGGATTGCCCCACCGGCAGTCCCAACTGCTTTGCCCTCGACTTCCGGCAGGTTACCGGCCTGGATGCCTCTGCGGTCTTAACCTTTAGTCGATTGCTAACCTTGGCGAAGAGCCACAACACTGTTTTAGTTTACGTTGGCCTGTCGGAGGCGTTTAAGCGGCAGCTAATCCGTGGCGATGGCCTTGATCTTGACAGTCCTCACTGCCAATTATCTGCAGGCGGCAAATACGACCCAAACCAGTCTGTCCCTAGCGCTGAGCCCCCAATCCTATCGCTGTCGTTTATTGCGCAGCAAGGCGATATCGTCGGGATGTCTCCCGAGAAATCGACTCCAGATTCGCCTTGAGGCTGCGCAATAAAATCTGGTCGAACGCCATTTCGAGCGGACCGACCCCTGCCTCAGCTTCTACCGTCTGCAGCAGCAGAGTTGGTCGCTCAGACTCGGTAGCCGCGATCGCCTGCCAACGTCCCTGGAAGTGGTTTAGATCGCCTTCCGTCATCCGAAACGTTATCTGATGCGGCGGGGTTTCTACATTTTCGGTTTGGATACGGGAGGTTACGGTTGTGAACAACACGTTGCGCTCGTCCACCTGCTCCACCAGCTTGCGATCGCCCTCATCCGCCACCACTCGGGTTTCTACCACGGTTGGCAGAAACGATGGGAAGTTTTCATAGTCGGTGATCACCTCCCACACCGTGGCTCTATCGGTATCAATAAGGATGAAGCCCTGATGGCGATTCTGGGATTCAACGATGACACAGCGTCCCCCATGGAGGTCACTGCGATCGCGGTCCGTTAGAGTTTGAACGGCCTTTTGAAAAGCTTGAGTCTGAGCCACAGTCACTGCTAATTGCTATACATTTCGTTACATTCACTATAGCGAGACAATTGACGCCTGCTGCAATCGCGCCCAGCAGACCAATCTTTGGGCTTAGCTCTAGAGGCTGAGGGCGAGCTGTAGCTGTGGCTCCGGTCTGGCCTCATGGGGCAGCGGTTCCGGTTCAGCTTGCACGGCGGGGCAGTAGCGGGCATAGGCACAGCGATCGCACTGTGTGCCTGGAAAGGGCTGCCAGCTTTGGTCGTGGCGCAGCTGCATAGCAATGTCCCCCACAAGGGTTTTTACTCGCTCGCGATGGAAGGGGGTGGCGCTGAAGCTCACCTTATCTCCCGTGCGCAGGTAAATAATGCTCAACCGCTTCAGTTGACGGTGGTAGCGCTGCTCAAGGGCCAGGTAATACAAGCCGATTTGTAGGTCTACATCGTCGGGGTCAGGGGTACTGCAATCTTTGGTGGACTTATAATCAATCAGCTCCAGTCCATCGTCAAGATAGTCCAAACGATCATAGCGACCAGACAGAATGAACTCCAAATTTTGGACCCGTAGGCCCCCTTGGATGCGCCCCTCTACGGCCAGGGGCTTACGCAGGGTTGAAGCCCCCAACATAAATTCGGCGTAGTAGCGCTGTAGAATGCGCCGACCTTCGCCTTGCTGCGTAGCGGTCAGTCCCCTAGACTGCTGTCCCCAGCAGCGGTCAACCCAGCCAAACTCGGGAATGGGCTCTTGGTAATGC
>JBARYO010000069.1:0-2544 GCA_049647905.1 Elainellaceae cyanobacterium
GTGTAGCCCTCGTAAGGGACGGTATTGGTCAAATCGACGCTGACTGAGCACATAGACTACCAGGCCCAGCGCCATGCTCCAGTAAATAAAGGCCGTCGACCAGCCAATACCGGCTAGCCCCAAACGCGGAAAACCCCAGCGCCCAAACGCCAGCACTTCGTCAGCGATTATGTTGAGAGCGACGCCACAGAGGGTAAGCACCACCACAATACGCGGCTGAAACAGCGCGGAGACGAAGCTACGCAGGGCCACAAATACTAGGGCGGGTAGATAGGCTACTGATGCTGCCCTTAGGTAAGGACCGGCCAGAGTGATAACGGCTGGCTGCTGGCCCAAAAGCCGCAGCCAGGGCTGGGAATTCCACATTACCAAAGCAAGGGGTATCGCGATTACGACCGCTAGCCATACCCCTTGGTTGAGCCAGCGCCCTGCTCTCTCAGGCCGCTGAGCCCCATAGGCTTCGGCAATAAATGAACTGCTTGTGGCAACTAGATTAGTGCCTACCACCAATAGCTCCATAAATAGGAGCGAGCCAAGGGCACCGGCCGCCAGTTGCTCACGCCCTAAGCGACCCATCATTAGAGTGTCGACAAAGCCCGTGGCCGCTTGCGCCAGCTGAGCGCCGATGAGCGGCAGCGCTAGCGCCAAGCACCGACGGCTCTCAGCAACAAGCCGATACTGGGAGGATTGAGTTGTCATTGCACCCAAGGAAAAGGAAGACGGATGTCGGTGCGACCGATTTTAGTCCTCAACGCTCATGGAGTCGTCGTCCTCCTCGAAGTTATCTTCGTTGCCCATCAGCTCATTGATCTCAACGTCTTCTTTAGGCGCATCTTGATCTTCAACATCTCGCTCCATCAGCCGACCTGATTTCTCAAGCCACTCTAGAATAGAGATCTGGCGATCGTTAGCGATAACGCCAGCAGGCTGGTTGCGAGGATAGGACCGGAGTGCAGGGTTTTTCATCATAATAATTACGAAAGAGAGTTTTGCAATACTCCATACTAGCCTGACATACCTTGCTATAGAGCGCGAAATGTATAGGATGCGGATAACACCCGCCCTTCAGCTCGCCTTTGCCATGGAACACCTGAGGTAAACTGATAAGCAGTAACAGGGGCACCAATGATGGCCATCAAAGACGCATTGCTGGGGGCGATCGCTGGCACTAACCGGGGGTTACTGGCCGACCTACAGACCAAGAGCCAGGTTGAGCATCTCGCGTCCCAATTAGAAGCCCAGTCGTCTCAATCGGAACCGCTCCAGTCCCCTCATTTAACTGGGGTTTGGCGACTGCTGTACACCACGAGCCAAGAGCTACTGCAGATTGATCGCCTACCGTTGTTTAAGCTGGGCCAGATTTATCAGTGTGTATACAGTGAAACGGCGACCATCTACAACATCGCTGAGGTGCCGGGCTTGCCCTATCTCGATGGCCTCATCAGCGTTTCAGCCACCTTTACAGCGGTATCTTCAAAACGCGTAGATGTTGCCTTTAACCGGGCCGTATTTGGGCTGCAATCTCTGGTCAACTACCGGTCTCCGGCGGAGCTGGTGGACCAAATGCGTATGGGGTCTTTGGCGGCTATCGATTTCCCCATTCGCCGGGAAAACCAGCAGGGCTGGCTAGAGGTTACCTACCTCGATGCCGATCTGCGCATCGGTCGCGGTAATGCTGGCAGTTTGTTTGTGCTGTCCAAGCAGTAGCTATCTTACTGATCAGGCTCTGAACGCACGCCCGAGACTATGCCAATACGACTCTCCCAAAGTCATCTCAACTTGCTGGCGCGATGTCCGCGTCAGTTTCAATACACCTACCTGGATCAAATTGGTGGCATTGCCTCAGAATCCCAACAGCAGTTTGTCTGGGGAAATCAATTTCATCAGCTGATGCTGCAGCGGGATCTGGGGCTGCCGCTGTTCCCGCTATTAGAGCCTGAGTTGACCCACTGCATGACCGCGCTGCAGGTTGCGGCCCCCCATCTATTTGATCCTACATCAGCACATCAAAGTGAGTATCAACTCAGCCTGCCGCTGGCAACCCATACGTTGGTTGTCGTCTACGACCGCCTCGTGCTTGAGGGCAATCGCGCCACAATCTATGACTGGAAAACTCACGTCCGCCCCCTCTCTGCTCAGCAGCTCTCCCAAAGCTGGCAGACCCGGCTTTACCTGTATCTCTTGGCGGAGGTGGGGGACTATGCCCCAGAAGCCTTGTTGATGGAATACTGGTTTGTTCGCCTCACGCCCAACCACTCAGTTCCAACATCGGTGTCGCTCCCTTACAGCACGATACAGCACAATCAAACCCACACCGAGCTGACCCAACAGATACAGCAGCTTAACCAATGGCTCGACCAGTATGACCAGCAGCCCTTGCCGCAGCTGCCGCTTGATTCCCCTGACTGCATCACCTGCCCCTTTGCCGTGTGCTGCGATCGCCTTCCTAGCCAACGACAGGTCCAGCAGCTTCTGTCTGTAGAGGCGGCGGATGAAGTGCCCCTATAAGGCATGTGCTGTGACGCATCTGCGCTGCCGGAGTAG
>JBARYO010000070.1:0-3932 GCA_049647905.1 Elainellaceae cyanobacterium
GTATGGCTCCCTCTCATAAATCAAACAGGATTGCTATAGAAAAACGTAGGCAAAAACGAAGTCAGCGCGGACGTTCTACAGCAGCAGGCCAAGATCGCCGATTGAGAGTTCTATCGAGTCCAGTAATTCTTCATCAAACCCGGCCTCGATAGACACACCATACAGATCGCGTGTACTATTGTCTCTAACCCCACTCATATAGACCTATCTGACAACATCAGCTATGGCCACATCAACCGCCTCTGCCCCGTCCACTGCCCCCGCCGTAGCAGTGCTCGACGATACTCATACGCCCGACGCCATTAACGACGCCATCAGCGCATTGCAGGACTTAGCTAACGTTCAGCTCAAGCTACAAAAGGAGCGCAGCTCAATTGAGCGTTTGGAACTTGTGCATCGGATGCTGGACGGTGAGCTATTGACAGAAGATGAACTAACCTCCGTGAAGCAATCACTCAAGGGGTTGGGCAAGTACGCTGGGCTCTATGCATCCTACCAAGCTGCATTAGAGAATGCTCAGCAGGCCCGCGATTTGATCGATCAGATCATTGGGTATTCGACATCTAATACCCCAACACCACAGGAACAGCAGCCTGTCGGGAAGGTGCCCCCACAAAATGGGACAAAGTAACTGGCTTACGGTTGACAAACCTGAGGGCTTGATGGTGGCGGTGTAATAGTGAAGATCTCTCGCGAGATTTTACGGTTTACGCTATCTTAGTTGAGTCAGGTGTTTGTTTTGCAGAATCGCATGATGTTTGCCGCATCCATTTTTATTCATCAAAGTGCATCTAACTAGGCTTATATCTGTAATCCGCGTTAGCAAGATAATACTGAACAATGACACATCTACTGAATCAACTGAAGCGAAATCGCGCTTTTCGAATTGCGCTGACAGGACTGAAGCTTCTGACTCTATTTCTTTTTGGCATCTGCCTCGTCAGCTTTATTTCTGCTGCAACGCAGATATTTACCATCGGCGACGTCTACATTGAGGCGATCATGCTGTGGAGCTTGCGTTTGCTGCTTGGCTCAATCGCTCTGCTGTTTTGTGTAGTTGTCGTCAGTATGACCTACGCTTACTTTAGGTCAATTATCATTCAGCGTCGAAAGCGGACGAAGCTGGACCAGTCTTAGCTTGAAGGTCACCATCAGCACAAGGCTAATTGATGGCTCAGGCGGTCCCTTGCGTCACCCTAGATTATCCAGAGAAAGCACCATCCGTGGTCGTTACCATGAGAAGATGGAGCTTTCAGAGGACATACCATGTCAGCAGCCTACATTAAGGATGAGGCAGAGTTTGATGCGCTTCTAAGCGCGGAACCCGTAATTGTTGTAGACTGCACCGCCTCTTGGTGCGGTCCCTGTCGGCTGGTTGCGCCGCTGATTGACCAGCTCGCTGAAGAGTACGGCGATCGCGCCAAGGTGTTCAAGCTCGATCTTGATGACAACAAGGCGCTCGCAAAGCGCTACGGCATCCGCAGCATCCCTGCCGTAATGTTCTTCAAGCAGGGCGATGTGGCAGAGACCATCGTGGGGAAAAAGCCCTATGAAGACTATAGTGCTGCACTCGACAAATACGTCGCATAGTAATGTTCCCCTCTGCCGCCTTGGGAGAGGGGAACCCCGAGCGAGTTGAGCTATATTCGCTTGCGCGTTTGCAGCATACCGATGCGCTTAAGACTTACTAAACGCGAGCCCATTCTCTTCGCCATACCGCTGCATAAAGCGCATAAACCGATCCCATTCTTGTACGCTCTTGATGGCGTAAACCGCCTCAATAGCAGAAGGCTGACCGTTGACAAACTTCCCGTTTACGTCGCGGGTTGACATCTCGCCTTCTTCGTCGATGAGATACATTCCAGTGATATCCTCCATGTTCCCTTCAGTGAGAATCTTAGGATTATCAAAATAGAATGTCGCTGTACCATTGGTGCCATCCTTGGCGCGTGTCATACGCACGTCAGGAATAACGTCTTCCGGTGAACCCCCTAGGGAAAACTGAATTCTCGCCATGAGTACCTATATCATTGTCTAAAACAGCTATTTTCTCATCATCTCACGTTGAGACCACAGTGACGGCCACGGTAGCGGTAAGTATCGTGAAGTGCGAATTGATGCGATCGCTTCAGCGTTCTTCAAGGGGCAACAATGAATGGTGAGTGGATGGGAGATGCCGCGCCACGGCTGACAAGACCTTGGTAGATCATTGCCGATATTTCAGCGCGGCTGACGGGTCGCAGTGGCTCCAAGAGCTCAGGTCGTGGATAATTGACCACAATCCGGTTTTGCGTCACAGCAGCCACTGCCGCCGTTGCCCAGCTGGGAATCTCCGCGCGATCGCGATACAGCGCGAGAGTATCCAGCGTCCCGCTAGCGAGCCGCAGACCACTGTGGAGCGCAAGCATCGTTTGCAGTCGAGTTAGGGCCGTATTGGGGCGGAATGTGCCATCTGGGAATCCGGCGATGAATCCCGTACGGGTAGCCTGCTGAATGGCACTATGGCCCCAAAAATCAGGGCTAACATCGCTAAACGACTGCGCTAGCCGCTGGGCTGGGCTATTGAACGCTTGGGTCAAGAGGACGGCCAGCTGTACCCGGGTTAAAGATGCCGTAGGTCGAAAGGTTCCGTCCGGAAAGCCCCGAATCACATTGCGGTCAACCAGGGCCACAATGAAGGCTGGGGCCCAAGAGCCGGCGATGTCGGGGAACGGAAGCAGGGGCCGTGGGTCTGGCTCAAGGGTCGGTGGCGGTGGTGCCACCATCACTGCGCTCACCGGAGGCGGCAGATCAAGGGGTCGAAAAATAACTGAGCCACTAGCACGAGCCGGATTGAGTTGATTGCCCGCCGACACCAGTACGCTAGTGCTTGTGTTGTGTACGTCAAAGCGACCGCTGCCGTCAAAGGTATTACCGCCTGCACTCTGAGTATCGCCCAAATCAGGTTTGGCCTGATCAAGCACCGTTAAGCCATCGGCCTGACTACGCTGGACATGATTATTCCGCAGCACAGGACGACAGGTCCGAGAAAGGACAATGCCAGAGCGGTTGCCTTCTAGTCGATTGTCAATGACGAGGGGGGCAGCGCTGTCGCTAATGGCAATGCCAAAGCCCGTGTTGCGGCAGAGGTTCTGCCTCAGCTCCCCCTTCGCCTGACGCATAAGAAAGATGCCGCTGGCGTCGTTGCGCTCAAACAGGCAGTTGACGACGAGGGGGCGACTATTGCCCAAGGCGAACATGCCTTCCCGTCGACAGCCTTGAAAGCGGCAGTCTTGTATGGTGGGGGCCGTTGACTCAACCCACGCGCCGGTGCCGTTGGGCTCTGGGTTTGTCACCGTAACCCCCCGCAGCATCGATCGATCTGCCAGCACGATAGCGACAGACTGCGCGCCGAACGTAGGGCTGTTATAACGTCCACCGCCGCGAATGACGATTCCCTCTCCTTGGCGTTGCCCATTTCCCAGCAGGGTTACTCCCGCAGGGAGACGAATCGGAAACGTCTCATCGCTGTAGGTCCCGACCACAAGTTGCAGGGTGTCACCCGCAGCAACCTGTGACAAAGCATAGGTAATGGAGCGAAACGGCGCGCTAGCTGAGCCAGCGCCGCGATCGCGTCCGCGCAGAGGATCCACGTGGCGCGTCAGGGCATGGGCCTGAGCCTGAGATTGAACCATGGTGTCGATTGAGCAACATTAGCAATCACTCAACTAAAAGTACATCATACCTATGTCAATCCGCTCTGGTATTGGTCCAAACGCTTACCCCGCTAGAGGAAACACTAGGGTTACAATTTTCTGGATCTGACATAGACTTGATGAGGTGATGCATCATCACGGTGCCGCTGATTAAGGAATTATCTGGGTTTAAGGGGGCTTTGAAACCCAGGATCCTTCCGGCTCGGCGGCACTAAACCACTTCGGGTTGCGGAGCAA
>JBARYO010000071.1:0-6829 GCA_049647905.1 Elainellaceae cyanobacterium
GTTGTGGACCATAAGCAGTTCTGACGTGACACCACCGCCGGGATAGCGGCGATAGAATTGAGCGATTTGGCGGGCGAGATCAATCGGCATAGCGGTTAATAGATGTCTTGGACGACAAGCGTAGCGCATCTCTCGCGTTATGGCGGAATAACGTTAAGCTAAAAGACAGTTCAATTTAATAGTCCGCACAGTATAGCCCACCGGCAAAAGGCCGCTACCGCCAACGTTCACACCCCCTCCCCATGCTAGATCAACTTCTCAACTATTCATCCAACATCGGCGTCGATGCGTTGCTGCTGTTGCCGGTGCTGATTGCATTAGAGGTGGTTCTTTCAGCCGACAATGCGATCGCATTAGCGGCAATCGCTCAAGGGCTTTCCAGTCAAACGCTGCAGCGGCGAGCGCTGAATCTAGGTCTAGTGGTAGCCTTTGTCCTCAGAGTCCTGTTGATTCTGACCGCCACTTGGGTCATTCGCTTCTGGCAGTTTGAGGTATTAGGAGCAGCCTATCTACTTTGGCTGGTATTTCAATACTTCACTTCAGACGATGCGGACGACGAGCATCACGGTCCGAAATTTACGGCGCTGTGGCAGGCCATTCCAATGATCGCGGTGACGGATCTAGCGTTCTCTTTAGATAGCGTCACTACGGCGATCGCCCTATCCAAAGATCTTTGGGTGGTGATTGTGGGCGGAACAATTGGGGTCATCACCCTGAGATTCATGGCCGGGCTTTTCATCAGCTGGCTAGATGAATTCACTTACCTGGAGGATGCCGGATTCGTCACCGTTGGATTTGTCGGCATACGCCTCTTGCTGCGGGTGATTAATCCGATGTTGGTTCCCCCAGAATGGCTGATGGTGACCCTCATTGGGGCTTTGTTTGCCTGGGGCTTTTCGAAGCGCAACGCCGATGTGGTAATAGCGCCGCAGGTCGACGCTTCAGACCCATCATCGCCTAAAGCGTCAACCGATTAGCCCAACAGGCTTAGGACATTTTAGATATTACATCTAAATGGCGGCACCAACCTACCGGCTACTCGTAAATCCAGGTCGCCATGGCAGGTTCCCAAGCAGACAGCTCGCTGTCGTCGAACCAGAGCTTGATTTCCTCTGCCGCTGTTTCAGGCGCATCAGAGCCATGGATAAGATTGCGGCCGATGCTAATGCCAAAGTCGCCCCGGATGGTTCCAGGTTCAGACTCAAGGGGCTTCGTGGCGCCGATGAGCTTACGGGCGGAGGCAATCACGCCGTCGCCTTCCCAAACCATGGCCACAACCGGGCCAGAGGTAATGAAATCAACCAATCCGCTGAAGAACGGCTTGTCTTTGTGAACACCGTAGTGCTTTTCCGCCAGCTCTCGGCTCACGGTCATCATCTTCAGTCCCACTAGGGTGAAACCTTTGGTTTCAAAGCGGCTGATGATGTTACCGATGATGCCCCGCTGGACACCATCCGGTTTAATGGCGATAAACGTCCGTTCCAAGGGTTATAAGTCCTCTAGTCAAAAGTATGGTCATTCAGAGTCCAGATTAACTTAGGATGCGCCTCAAAACATCAAGACCTGCTGGAGGATAGATAAAGTCTAGTTGATGGCATAGGTATGGGGCAGGCGCATATAAACACCAGTCGGATCGTCGAGGGTTCCCAACAGTTCGATCTCGGCTTGAACTGGGCGCAGCGCTTTGGGTAACCGGGCCGTCAGGCTCGGAGAAGCACTGTTCAAAATCTGTAGAAGCTCATCTCTAAACCGTGGCGTATTGGGATACTCCTGGAGCGAAGAGGGATCTAGATCTGACAGCTCTGCAGCAGCGGCGATCGCCTCTTCTATCCCCCCTAGCTCGTCTACCAAGCCCACCTCCAGCGCCGATCGCCCAGACCAGACCCGGCCACGGGCCACGTTTTCAACCGCATCTCGATCAATAGGCCGTGACTCGGCGACGCTGCTCAAAAAGTCGTCATAGACCCCATCAACAAACCGCTGGGCGATCGCCACCTCTTGCTCCGTTGGGGGTCGAGTCACCGTACCGATGTCGGCATAGGGCGACGTTTTGACAATATCCCAGGTAATTCCGTTCTCGTTGGCCAGTTCCTGAAAGTTGGGAAACAGGCCAAATACGCCAATTGAGCCCGTCAGCGTTGTCGGCGATGCAAATATCTGGTCGGCGTGGGTGGCCATGAGATAGCCCCCGGAGGCCGCTATCGACCCCATGGATACCACAATAGGTTTCTCGTCGCTAATCAGCGAGACTTCCCGCGCAATGATATCTGACGCTGCTGCCGACCCACCTGGGCTATTAATCCTCAGCACGACGGCTTTAACCGCGTCGTCCAGGCGCAGCTCCCTCAGCAATGCCGCAAAGCGATCGCCGCCAATTTGATCTAGCCCCCCCTGCCCGCCGACGATGGAGCCCTCGGCATAAACTACGGCAATATGATCTGGCTTAGCCCCAATAATCCCGTCGGCGACAAACCGGTCTTCTTCGGGGTCGAGCACTCTACTGGCATAGACCGCCAGAGGAACCTGCCGAAACGATTCGGCATCATCGTCTTCTTTGGTGAGCTTATGCAGGCGGGGCAAGACTTGGTCAAAGTAGGCTACCTCGTCAATAAGACCAGCCGTCTCGGCAGCCTCTGGCAGCAGCAGGGCATCGGTATTGGCAATTGCCTGCAGATCGGCGGCGGATAGGTTCCGGCTCTCCCCCGCCACCGTCAACATCTCTTGCCACAGATCCCCCAGTAGTTTAGCAGTTTGCTCTTTTCCCTCAGGGCTGCGATCGCTGCGCACAAAGGGTTCCACCGCCGACTTATAGTCCCCGGCGCGGATGGCCGAAACGCCAACGCCAAACTTCTGCAGCGCTCCTGCAAAAAACAGGGTTTCGACGCTTAAGCCGTTAAACTCTAGCAGGCCGTTGGGATTGAGGATGAGGGTATCGGCAATGGAGGTAAGGTAGTAGCTGCGCTCATCCCATCCCATCCCGTAAGCAATAATGGGCTTTTCCGCCTGAAACCTGGCCATCGCCTGCCGCAGCTCCCGAGAGATTGTCAATCCGGGGACTTCTCCCCCCCCGCTGTTCATAATGTAGAGCCCCGCAATGCGTGAATCAGTGCTGGCCTCATCTATAGCATTGATGGCAGCACGAAGGGATAGGGTACGGGAACCAGAACTCAGCACCCCTTCATTCACGAACCGGCTGAAAGATAGCCCAGATGGCGCGTCTGTGATGGGGGTAGATAGGTCCATCACAAGCATTGAGTCGGCCTCTAGCTCAGGTTCAGTATCCCTAGAGGCGATCGCCACTAGGGCCGTCAGCGCTAGCGTCACAGCGCCAACGCCTAGTACACCAAACAAAACTAGACTCACGAAGCTGGCGAAGACATACTTGAAAAAGTCGCGCATAGAACGGCTCTACTACTGAAAAATGCCACATACCATTATGGCGCTTGAGCTGCGAAATTTGGATTTTGCGTTGGCGTAGGGTCACAGTAGACTATGACCCTACTCGACGCTGCCCAAAACCAGCAGACCCATCATGGTGGCGCTGTTCCAGAGGCTATGCACCAGCATCGGGGCTAGCAAACTTCGAGAGCGGGTGTAGACAAAGCCCAGCACAATCCCCAACACCATTAGCGGCAGAATTTCCGACACGCTGAGGTGAGCCGCCGCAAAGATAAAGGCACTGAGGGCGATCGCAGGCCAAACCGCCATGTATCGGGTCAGTGAGGGCAGCAAAAACCCCCGAAAAAGGCATTCCTCAAACACCGGAGCGGCAACAGCAGCGGTGAAGAAGAACAGCCCTAGGGCAATCGGGTCCGCTTCATTCAGCACAATCTGCAGCAGCGGATTGCTGCCGCCGCGCCCCTGCCAAAGCTGCTGATTGACCACAGAAACCCCAATCACAAGGGGAACAGCAGCAAAATAGCCCCCCAGCCCCCAAAGAGGCCAGCGCGAGGTGACCTTAAGCTTGAACCAATCCTCTGGTAGCGGAAGATAGGGTTTGATGGAAAGGTAGAGCACCCCAAGGGAGGACAGAGCCAGCAGCAGATACGCCACTAGGGTAGAGGCCGCCGCGATGCGCCCTCCGGCAGCGGCTGGGGAGGCGCTGACCAGGGGGTTGATGATCAAAAGTCGCGCTAGGACTAGGACTAGGGGCAAAACAATTTGCCCCACAAAAAAGAAGCCGACAATTAGCACCTGCCACGTGATTTCCCAGCCCCAAGGCGTTGTCCAGCCCAACTGCCCTGTCTCGGCTAGCAATGCTGCTTTCCCTTTCACAATGCGCTGAATGGCTAAGAAAACCAGCAGCCCCACACCGATTACGCCTCCTAAGGCGGGACCAACCCCCAATAGACCTAGCTTCACCACCGATTGCTGAGCAACCGCCTGCTCTGTTGCTTCGAGGGCCGTGAGAGCATCGCTGCGCTGCTGCAGGCTATAGAGCTGCCCCAGGGCCCGAGTTTGGAACCACCCCTGGAGCGATCGCTGAATCTGAGCTTCTGCATCGGGAAGAAGCTGGGGGGGGTCACTCCACAGTCCTGATAACACTGCTGCAGTTTGGAGCTGCTCCTCTAGGACTGGGACAGCCGCTTGGCCAGTCGGAGTAATGTTCTGCCAGCGATCGCGAGCCCTGTCCAAATTGCCAGCCTCAGCCTGGAGAATACCCAGACGCAGATCGATACGATTGAGGAATTGCCGCTGGTCAACAGCCTCTTGCGTAAGTTGAGTGGCAGAAGTCGTCGATGGCGCTATTGTTTCAGCGCTATCATCTGAACTATCGAGCAGCGGTTCGTCTGCATCAGCCGGAGCCTCACTGACCAGCACCTCGTTCAAATGCTGAGCCGTTTCCTCCCGCACCGATTGATACTGCTCAATCGCGCCATTGAGCGGAGACTTCCCCACAATCGCCTGACGCAGCTGGGTGGCTGAGTCATCGTCCAGATCAAGTTCTTGAGCCTGCAGCAGCAGGTCCGTCTGATATAGCTCTAAGCGACCAGAAATTTGCTGCTGTTCCAACGAGCTAAGCAGCGCTGGCCCTACCGATAGCAGAATAACGATTAGCGTTAGACCGGCTAAAATAATTCGCCTCATTGACATGCTGACTGCGTGGCCCTCATTGATCGATACTGTTTCGGCACCCAGCTGCCGGTATTTCGGCAGCAGCCCCTAGTGCTAGACCCTAGATGCTTGCTCTGACGGCATTATCGCATCGTTCTTTTCGTTATGGGGCTGGGCTAAGGTATTGATGGCCCACAAGACGAGGTAATATGCCTTAGGACTCAGAGGATATAGAACGTTTAGGAGGGGTATTGTCCTTGGCAACTCGAATCATTTTGGTCCGCCATGGCGAAAGCACATTTAACGCCCAGCGTCGTGTCCAGGGACATTGCGATGAGTCAGTACTCACTGAAGCTGGCAGAATTGCGGCCCGACAGGTTGGCAGTGCCCTTGTAGATCTCCCCATTGACGCCATCTATACCAGCCCACTGCGCCGCGCGAGAACAACAGCGGAGTTGATTCTAAGCGTATTGCCGCAGCAGGCTCCTCTGACCCCGAGTTCTCTCCTACTGGAAGTCAATCTGCCGGCTTGGGAAACGCTGACATTTCAAGATGTCGAGACCCGCTTTCCAGATGACTACCGCCTCTGGAAAACGCGGCCTCAAGACCTGCGTATGGATATTCTGTCTCCAGACGGGGATATCGAACATTACCCAGTCCGCGCCCTATATGAGCAAGCGGCCCAATTCTGGCAGTCGATGTCCCACCACGATGGGGAAACGATTGTGGTGGTGGGGCACAGCGGTATCAATCGAGCCCTAATCCAAACGGCGATGGGGTTAGGACCGGAGTGCTATGACCGCTTCTACATTTCCAACTGCGGCATCAGCGTCCTCAACATCGAGGGGGGACTGGAGGGCACCGTGCAGCTAGAGTCCCTCAACGTCGTGTCTCACCTGTGCGAGACCTATCCCCCCGTGCGTTCTGGTCACGTCGGACCCAGGGTGCTGCTGGTGCGCCATGGGGAAACCAATTGGAACCGAGACAAGCGGTTCCAGGGGCAGATCGATATTCCGCTGAACGATACGGGACGACGGCAAGCCGCTCAATGTGCCGACTTCCTTCAGGCGGCTCAAATCGATCGGGCTATCAGCAGCGCTATGTCTCGCCCCAGAGAAACTGCCGAAATTATCCTTGAGCCTCATGTTGGGGTGCCCCTCAGCACCATGGACGAGCTGCAGGAGATTGGCCATGGCCTATGGGAAGGTCAGCTTGAGCCCGATATTGAACAGGGCTACCCTGGTCTACTGCAGCAGTGGAAAGATGCGCCAGAAACAGTGCAGATGCCGGAGGGAGAAACGCTCCAGCAGGTCTGGGACCGGGCGATCGCGGCTTGGAACACCATCGTGGCCTCAGCCCAGCCCGGCGAAGTCATTCTGGTGGTGGCCCACGATGCCGTCAACAAATCACTCCTCTGCCATCTAGCGGGCCTTGGCCCAGAGCAATTCTGGACCTTTAAGCAAGGCAACGGTGCGGTGAGCGTGATTGACTATCCCAATGGTGCCGATGGCTCACCGCTGCTGCAATCAATTAACATCACCACCTTTTTGGGAACCGGGGTTTTGGATAAAACAGCGGCAGGAGCACTTTAGTCTGGGGTCTTAGATCAACCTGAATTAGGGAACGTGGGAGTGCCCTAGCCAGTTCAACTTTTTGACAGCACTATGGGTGACATTACAGGCGATGCTTCGACGGCTTCAACCGACCTTCTGCGTCAAGTGCGCGTACTCGATCCACTGGCCCAGAGCGATCGCATCGCCGATGTCCTCATCGT
>JBARYO010000072.1:0-1820 GCA_049647905.1 Elainellaceae cyanobacterium
ATTCTAGCCTCGGCTCGATTTGCGCAGGAAATATTTCTTACTTCCCCGGAGGTCATAGGTGCCTGGTCCCATAGCAGCCAAGAATCGAGCCTCAAAGTTGTCTAGGTCGTCTCTGGGAATAGAATCCCAGGCATCCTCGGTCTCCCAGCGTATTACTGCAATCACCTCTGTCCGTGACTCGTGACTGATCCAGATATCTTTTCCCAAAAAGCCAGGATATTGCGCCAGTGCTTGGGTCCAAATATCATCGTCAATTTGCACAAAACGCTCCCGATTACTCTCGTCTACCCAGAATTTAAGCCACTCAATTACCATCAATGCTGAACTTCCCTTGTGCGATGTGGATTTACTGTGTTATCTCGTCAATACAATAGCAGGGGACAGTGGATTTTCCGGGTGTGGGGCAGGTTATCCGAACATCGCATCACGCTGCTGCCCCCTTATAATGGCAAGTGCCAATCCTAGCTGATGTCGCTGATATCGCTCAGGGAATTCGCCCAGACTAAGAGGACTGACCCATGGAAAATAATGTGCTCAAGCAGCTGCTCATGGTTGGAATTGGTACAACGTCCCTCGTGGCTGATAAGCTGCGGGAGGTGAGCGAACAATGGGTCCGGGACGGAAAATTAGATCCCGAACAGGCGAAGACCTTCGTAGATGACCTGATGCAGCAGATGCGGTCTGAGCAGACGAACTTTGAGGTGCAGATGCAGCGGCAGCTAAAGCAGGTTTTACAAGAGCTGGGCGTTCCCCGACAGAATGAGATGGACGAATTGCGAGGTCGGCTAGATCGCTTAGAGCGTCAGATGCGAGATTTAGAAAATCGGCTTTGGCGCTAGCCGTGCTGGAAAGCGGTAAACTAGGCCGATGGATTTGAGCCACTGGTCAGCTCAGGTCTATTCTTGAGCCCTAACGGCATGTATAGCGCCCGTTGAGCGATAGAGTACGGTGAAATGTTCTAGACCCCGCGCTCCGCGTGGAATCTGGAACGCACCTTTGTCCTAACCGATGTGGCGACTGCTATATACCGTATTAATTTGTCCTGTATTGAACTGTACAACTGGAGATCTGCTGTGCGAGAAATTTTGATTAGCGTAACCGTAATGGTGGTGTGCGCGGTGATGCTTATTGTGGCTCAGATCACGAATGGTAGTGCGATCGCTGCACCAAGCGATGTCGTCAGTCCGCCGCCGTCGACGTCACCCCTAGAGCAGTGGATGACGTCCCCTAGCGATTCGCCCAGTGCGCCAGCGATCGCCGTAGAGGGCCTAGACGGCCAGCAGATAGCCAGCGTGGCTGGAACAAACGCGACTTATGAGATCGATTTAGCAGAGTTACCCACAGAACCTTCTTCAGACGAACCCACGCCCGACGTTACTACTACAGATTCCGGCCTGCAGTACATTGATGAGGTGGTCGGGACTGGTGCTCAGCCGCAGACCGGACAGACGGTGATCGTTCACTACACCGGAACCTTGGAAGACGGCACCAAGTTTGATAGCTCTCGCGATCGCAACCGGCCTTTCTCGTTTCGACTCGGCGCGGGCCGGGTCATTCGTGGCTGGGACGAGGGCATCGCGACCATGAAGGTTGGCGGTCAGCGCAAGCTGATCATCCCACCAGATCTCGGCTATGGTGCGAGGGGCGCAGGCGGCGTCATTCCCCCCAACGCCACGCTAATATTTGACGTTGAGCTACTGCGCATTGGCGCATAGGTCTCCCCCTGGCATTGGCGCATAAGTCTCTCCCTGAGGCTGGCGAAAACCTCTGTAGAGCCTCTTACTTTACAGGGTTTTTTTGTGTGTCATCATCCCCTCCCT
>JBARYO010000073.1:0-1998 GCA_049647905.1 Elainellaceae cyanobacterium
CTACCAAGCTGCGCCACATCCCGAAGCAATACAGGTATTAGCTTATCACAGCCCGCCTCAAAACCGCTTTGACTACCACCAGCGTTCTAAAAAGTGCTACGACGTCAACGCTTAAGTTCACCCGCTCGACAGACGATGCCATAAACGAAAGTTCGATAGGCTTACGTCTGAATCCTGTAGTGTTAACCGTAACTATGTTTCTCAAACGAAAAGACGAAGGTGACCTGATCAAGATCTCTGACGTAGACGAGCTATTTAATCCAGTGGCTGATCAGATCACCGGGCGACGTCAGTCCGGGGAAGAAGAGCAGCCTCCAGAATCATTTCAGAAGGCCGATCTGATATTTCCCTCCGGCGAAATGCTGCCCAAATGCTGGATTGACGCCAACTACCGGATGGAGATGCCTGCAGAGCCGCAGTCCCGGTAAGCCGTATTAGTCGGGCAGCTTGTACTGCTCTACAATCCGCTTAGCGTATCCTGGCACATGGGCCTCGGTTTTATCAGGATGGTTGCGCCGCATGTAGAGATAGTTGCGGGTAAAGTGAGAATCGATGGAGAAGCGGGCATACTCTAAGCCCTTGGGGCCGATTTTTTCGATCACCACTCCCATGAGTCGCGCCGCCCACATGGGCAGCGTGACTCCCTTGTCATAGGCCGGAATGCTCTGCTGCACGGCAGCGTGGCGATCGCCCTGGGAATCAACGGGCTGGACATCAAGCTGATCTGCCACCAGATCCAGCATTTCTTGGCCAGTGTCGTTGCGTACTACGACCCACTGCCAGCCAAAGGGAGCCCCCATATAGCCCACCACTAAGTCAGATAAGGAATTGACGTAATCGAAGCAGCTCATGCAGGAGGGGGCGAACACATCCTTAAGCTGATTGGTTTTGAGTCCAAAGAAGGGCACCGTTTCTGTAGACCCATCTTCGTGCTTGAAGTGAACACGAAAGTCCTGCATGAACTCATAATGCACCACCGTTGCTGGAGAACGGCTAGTGGTTTCCAGAAATTTTTGCAGCCCTGCACGGGTGACATTGTCGACGCAGGGAGTGCCCAACACATAAAGCTTCTCTAGGCCCAGCTGCTTTTCTACAGCGCGAAGTGCCTGAATCTGACACCCAACACCGATAACTAGCAGCCGCTTCAGACCTGATTGCTCCACCTGCTCTAGGACCGATAGGTTGGGCGATAGGGTCGGTTTGTTGACCCGTGCGGCCAAGACCTCCTCTGGCGATCGCGCTATTACAGGCTTCGGCCCAAAGCGATCGTCGTCTTTGTTCTGCACACAGACCACCCCTTCCACCAGACCCCGGTTTAGCATCTCAATGGCAATGGTGCTAACAATACCGGTCCATTGTGCCCCCTCAATGGGCTGCTGCTTGCGCGCCGCCATCATGGTTTTATGCACACCAAAATAGCAGTCGTCTTCACTGTCTAAGTCTCGCGATCGCCCATGGGTTTGGGTTTCAAGCTGAGGAATCTGCTGGTTAATAAAGGCGCAGGCATCCTTGACATAGTGGATATAGGCAGTATCGCAGAGGCCACAGTCGCTGCACAGCTCCTTGGCTGGACGGGGCTTCCCACGGGCAAGGGCTTTGGCTCGGTGATGGGGACGGGGTGGTTGGGCCAGGGTCATAGCAACAGGTCAGCGCTCATAGCAGTAGGGAAAGCAATAGAACAGCAGCTGCTCTACGCCAATCACGATACCGTACTTGGATTGCTGACCTTGGGAATTGTAACAAGCTGCAAAGCGGACTAATGAAACCGCAAATCTGAAACGGCAGCTCTATAGCAACCGCAGAATAAACGGGTAGCGGAATGCGGTGTCAGGCTGAGTTAGGGTATGAAAAATAGCCCATACTGCCAACCCACAATAGACCAGCAGCAGCAGTGGTAGGAGCACAAAGCCTAGCAAACCAAAGCTGATAAAGGTTAAAAATCCCACGATGGCGCTCCAAACCCATACGTTGATGTGGAAATTAATAGCTTCCTTGGAG
>JBARYO010000074.1:0-5821 GCA_049647905.1 Elainellaceae cyanobacterium
AAGTGGTTGATGTGGCAGGATATTCAGACGGTGCGACAAAAGTACGATGAGCTGAAGGGTGCGGCGTAACCCAGGTGGATGAGCTTGTGCTGATTGCGGCGATCGCAGCGTCCAATCGCGTGATCGGCGATCGCGGCCAGCTGCCCTGGCATATTCCAGAGGACCTGCGCCGCTTTAAGCAGCTTACCCTGGGCCACACCGTCATCATGGGGCGGCGAACCTGGGAGAGCCTGCCGGGTGCGCTGCCGCAGCGCCACAATATTGTTGTGTCGACACAACTGCTTTCCCATGCAGAGGTGGTCAGCGCTAGGGCGATCGCCCCGGAGACTTCGCCTGATATTGTTCCGTCTCTAGAAGCTGCGTTTCGCCAGGCCAGCACCCCCCGCGTATTTATCATTGGTGGGGCCACCCTCTATGCCCAGACGCTGGCCCGCGCTGACCGGATTGAGTTGACCTTGGTAAAAGGCCACTACAGCGGGGATGTACTTTTTCCGCCCTACCAAACGCTGCTCGATCAAGCCTTTCAGCAGATTTGTTGCCAGCAACATCTGGGGTTTCGATTCGAGACCTACCGGCGATCGCCCAAAGGCAATCTTATACCTGACGTAGGCTCTTCAAGACTATGAAACATTAAGACTTCAGCTCCTTCATGCGTGTCAGGTAACAGCCATTGATACACCAGTCGCCGTTAGGCTGGCGCTGCATGAGGTAGTAGGCCCGATATAAAGCACCGTCTGCCCCCATCACGATAACCTGCTGCGCCAGTTGACCTTCGACTGTACCGACATCTTCGAACATAACTGAGCGGGAACGGTACAGCGGATCATAGGAGGCCTGCACCATTTCAATGAAGGTCTGGGGCGCTTCAAACTGCTGACGAATGCCGGGACTGGCGAAGCGAAATGCAGCATCGGGGTCGTTTTTGCGGAAGGCCTGAATCTGCTGCTCAATGACGGAGCGAATAGCGGTGCGATCTGTACTGGTTATTTCCATAAGCCATACTTACCCAGTAGGTTGACCGTATTACTACTATTATTCAGACTTGAGCGAGATCTATCCGTAGCCCCCGCTTCAAAATTGGTTGCTTAGGCAAGTTAGGTTCTGGGCACCTTGACCTGATGTAGGGGATGAGTTGCAAATTTTGTGCGATCGCAGTGAACACGGGCGGTATTAAACTGCAATAAGATCAACGTAGCACTTTCTAGGTGTCTCTGATGACGACAGCAGCTCAACACACGACGCTTGCAGAGTACCTGAACTATGACGATGGAACAGATACTCGCTATACCCTCGTGGATGGACAACTGTCTGCAATGCCGTCAGAGAGCGACCCGAATAATGCAATTGCGCTGTATGTACTGTCGCTGCTGCTGCCATTTATCCCGATTCAGCAGATGCGACGGGGTACGGAAATTGTCGTTAGCGGGTCGCGCGCGACAACGCGAATTCCTGATTTGATGGTGGTGGGTGATGAGTTAGATGCTGAGCTAGCTGGAAGTCGATGCAGCGTTGTGATGCTGGATATGCCGTCTCCAGAGTTTGTGATGGAGGTGGTGTCGCCTGGAGCAGAAAATATAGAGCAGGATTATCGGTATAAACGCTCTGAATATGCAGCGCGGGGCATCAAAGAATATTGGATTGTAGACCCGATTCAGCGGCAGGTTGTGGTGTTGACGCTGGTGGCAGGGCTATATGAAGCGGCGGTTTTTCGGGGGACGGAGCGGGTTGAGTCGCGCATGTTTGCATTGGGGGTTACAGCGGATGAGATTTTACAGGCGGGGCGCTAGTTTCGTGAGGGCATCGATCTACCGCGCCGTCAGCCAATCCGGCACATACTGCCACCCATCCTTCAGCTGCCGGTCCAGATCCCGATACTCCGGCTCCCACTGCCCTACCAACGCCCAAAACGCCGCCGAATGATTCAGATGCACCGTGTGACACAGCTCATGCACCAGCACATAGCGCACTAACTCCGGCGACAGAAATAGCAGCTTGTCATTGAGGTTAATGCTCTTGCGGCTAGAGCAGCTGCCCCAACGGGTCTTTTGCCGGCGAATCGTCGCCTGCTTATAGGGCAACCTGATCTCCCGACTCACCTGGTCTAACCAAGACACCAAATGCCCCTTGGCCTTATGCCGTACCCACTGCTGCAGCGCCGTTTGGCACAGCGACACCTGGTGAATGGCTCCCGAAAGCTGCAGGTGATTTGACGCCGCGCGAATCTGAATGCCGCTTGCGGCGGTGGGGCGATACTCTACCACCCAAAGCTGGTCCAAGGCCCTGAGGAAAATGTAGGATGGCTGGACCTGCCGCGTCTCGGGCGATCGCCCCTGTTGAGCGTTAATCATGCGGCCTTGGGTCTGCTCAATCCAAGCTTGCTTATCCCGCAAAAACTGGGTAACGCGGCTGCGGCGGTACCCAGTAGGGACAACCACTTCCACATCCCCACTAGTGGCAACCTGCACCCTGATGCGACGCGCCCGGCGGCTTTCTCGCACAGGGTAGCCTTGAATAGTGTAGGGTTGACTCTTAGAAACCATAACCAGAACCGTTACACGCGAACTGAGTAGACGACCTCAATGACGCTATCCGACACATCCTGGAATCGTCGCCATCTGCTGACCTTACAAGACCTGACTCCAGCAGAATATAACGTCGTGCTCCAAACGACCTCTACATTCCAAGATATCTTATCTAGACCCACCAAAAAGGTGCCCGCGCTCCAGGGCAAGGTGGTCACCAATCTGTTTTTTGAGCCGTCTACCCGCACCCGCAGCAGCTTCGAGTTGGCGGCCAAGTGGCTTTCTGCAGACACGCTCAATTTTTCCCCTGGAAGCTCGTCGCTGTCTAAAGGAGAGACGATTCTAGACACAGCCAAGACCTATCTTGCCATGGGAACCAATCTCATGGTGATTCGCCACCGCCAGGCTGGCGTCCCTCTCACCATCGCCCAAGAAATGGACCGGCTGCAGACGGGTGTCAGCGTCCTCAATGCAGGAGATGGGCTGCATGCTCACCCCTCCCAAGCATTGCTAGATCTGTTTACCCTCTGCAGTCAAATCAACCCAGAGCACCCGCAGCTAGAAGACTTATCCGATAAAAAAATTGCGATTGTGGGCGACATCTTACACTCTCGTGTGGCCCGCTCCAATATCTGGAGTCTCACCGCCAGCGGAGCCGATGTGCATTTAGCTGGACCACCCACGCTTTTGCCCCGGCAGTTTCAGCAGTTTTGCGACAGCAGCGATCGCCACCGTCGCCTCCAGATTCACTGGCAGATTGACCCTGCCCTAGAAAATGCCGATTTTGTCATGACCCTCCGGCTGCAGCAGGAGCGAATGACGCAAAATTTGCTGCCTAGCTTGCGGGAATACCACCAGCAGTTTGGCATCACCCGCGATCGCCTCCAGCAGTGCCGTCCCAATGTGAAGGTGCTCCACCCTGGGCCAGCGAACCGGGGCGTGGAAATCACCTCTGACGTCGCCGATGACCCCGCCCTAAGTCTGGTCCCGCAGCAGGTCACCAACGGCGTGGCGATTCGCATGTCGCTGCTCTATTTGCTGGGGGCCGGGTGATAAGTGCTGCGTGGCTAGATCATCAGTTACGGGCGTACGCCCTCGAAAATAATGTTGTCAGCGTACCGCTCGGCCTGGTTACAATCGGCCTCTGTCCGCACCGTCCAAGCCACAATCGGCAGCTGAAATAGTCTTGCGTTTATGGTGACGGGCAGCGTTGGCAGCGCCTTCAAATCATAGGCAATAAACTGCGGCGAGCTGGCCCAGTTCATCAGCAGGTTGCTTAGCAGCAGTTTTTTGGGCCACCCTAGGGCGTCACCCTCAAAATTACTGGCGAGCTGGCCCCGGGGGATGGCAGGGCTATGCTTCTTAAACCACGCGAGGGACTTTGGGTTAAAGGCCTGAATCGCGCAGTCTCCGGAATAGCGAGACAGGACAAGCGCTAGCTCGGCTTCTAAGGGACCGACTGCGCCTTCGTTTTTGATTTCAACAAGAACCGGCACCCGGCCAGCGATGAGCGTCAGGACCTCCTCCAATAGCGGAACCTTGTGCTCCGTGCCCAACAACGTCAGCTGCTGAATGCTGTTGGCGGTTTGCTCGAAGACGAGCCCTGCCTCACCCGTCAGCCGCATCAAATCTTTGTCGTGGAATACAGCTAGCTTACCGTCCGCCAGCCGCTGAATATCCAGCTCAATGGCATATTCCTGGGCGATCGCCGCCTCAAACGCTGGTATCGAGTTCTCGGGACCGCTAGGGCCGTGCAACCCCCGGTGGGCAATGGGCTGCTCCCGTATCCACGCAGGGCAGGCCGTCATACCAAGACCTCCTAGCCTAGAAAATAATTTAGTCTAGCGGCAAAGGCTAGCCCCATGCCCTAAGAAAGGCGCTCTTTCAAAAAATAAGTTTCCACATTCCCAATACCCTGAACCGCGATGACGCCCCGTGGTTGGAGGAGAAACTCATCTTTAAGCTGCTCATGGACATGAACGGGAACCTGAATTTTTCCTGGAAGACAGGTTTCTTCCATGCGGCTCGCCAGATTGACGGTGTGGCCCCAGAGGTCATAGGCAAACTTGGAGGTGCCAATGACCCCAGCTGTCACCGATCCCGTATTGATGCCAATGCGCAATCTAAAGGGGTTACCGTCTGGCTGGATAAAGTGCTGGATTGCCGCCTGCATATCGAGGGCGAACTGGGCCATTGCAGATAAGTGATCCTCACGTGGCAGGGGTACCCCTGCCGCCACCATGTAGGCGTCGCCAATGGTTTTGATTTTCTCTAGCTTGTAGGTTTCAACCAGCTTGTCAAAGGTCGAAAAAATCTGATTGAGCATTTGGACTAGCTCTTTGGGAGAGAGAAAGGTCGATACTTCAGTAAAATTGACCAAATCAGCAAATAGAACGCTGACTTGGTCAGAATTGTCGGCAATAATATGGGTTCCAGCCTTCAAACGCTGAGCGATTGTTTGGGGAAGTACGTTAATCAAAAGTCGTTCAGATTGAAAGCGCTGATGTCGGATCTCCAGCTCAATTTGTCGTCGCTCTGTAACATCTTGCACTGTCCCCTCATAAAAGCAAAGATTGTCTGAGCTATCCTTTACGGCCCGAATAGTTTCGTTGATCCAAATGGTGTTACCGTCTTTTTGATAGATTTCAGATTCGGCATTGGCGATTTCTCCGTAACGCCGTAGGTAGGCGGCAAGCTCATACCGCCGCTTTGGGTGTACGTAGAACTGATGGTCAATATCAGTAATGGTGGCCATGAACTCTTCAGGTGAATCGTATCCGCAAATCTCTGCCATGGCTGGGTTAGCCGCGATATAGTGCCCATCAGGTGTCAGCTGAAAAATGCCTTCACTGGCATTTTCAAAGATGCTGCGGTACTTGGCTTCTGCCTGGCGTAATTCAGCCTCTACCCGCTGGCGCTGCTGGATTTCAACTTGAATCTGGACATTCCGCGCTTGCAGCTCGCGAGCTTGGCTATGCAGCTGTTGTTGCATCGTATGAAGGCTAATTTGTGCGCTCACCCGCGCTAATACTTCGTCGGCGTGAAATGGCTTGGTGATATAGTCGACGCCGCCTAGCTCAAAGGCTTTGACTTTGCTTGAGGTTTCGTCTAGCGCACTAAGAAATATGACTGGAATAGACTGCGTCTTGGCATTTTCTTTGAGCTTTTGGCAAACTACAAACCCATCCATTACGGGCATATTGATGTCTAACAGCACCAAATCGGGTGGTGATAAGAAAGCGGTCTGGATGGCGAGCTGTCCACTCACTGCTTTTCGCACCCGATAGCCTTCAGACTCT
>JBARYO010000075.1:0-3433 GCA_049647905.1 Elainellaceae cyanobacterium
GTCTTTGAGCAGCAGGTGCTCCTCCTTTGCGCCGCAATGGAGCTGGACACCCAAATTGCCGCCCTCTGCGCCCAAGCCCAAGACGCCTCTAACCGTCCCTACCCCACCTTCGCTCTCGCCTTGGCCCTGTTTGACGACCCCGCTTGGGACATCATTTCCAGCGATCGCCCCCTGCGCTACTGGCGGCTCGTCACCGTCAACACTGCCGGGGTACAGCCCTTGACCGTCCGCTCCCTCCAGGCCGACCTGCGCATTGTGAACTACCTCAAGGGGCTCAACACCTTGGACGAGAACCTGCATCCTTACCTCACCCCCTTGACCACTGACGGAAACGCCTTCCCTCTCCCGCCCTCCCAGCAGGCCAGCGTGCAGGCAACCATTGAAGCGCTGCAGCGGGCATCGCGCCACCCTACGGCGGTTGTGCAGCTGGTGGGGGCCGATGCCGCCAGTCAGCAGTTGGTGGCCCAGGCGGTTGCCGCTGAGCTAGGCCGCTACCCCTATCGATTGCCGACCCCCCTCCTCCCCGCCGCAGCCACTGACCTAGACGTTGTGGGACGCTTATGTCAGCGGGAGGGACGGCTGCTGCCCGTTGTGTTCTATCTAGATGCCCACGGCTCAGATGGCGCTAGCGGAGATAGTGCGGAGAAGTCGACAGCGCTTGTACGATTTCTGAACCAAAGCTGGGGCATTTTCATCGTTGGTACCCGTGAAGGGCTGTCTGGAGTCGGGCAGCCCGGCGCGGTTGTGACCGTTGACAAGCCCACCACATCAGAGCAGACCGACATTTGGGCCGCTGCGCTACAGGAGGCGGAAACGGCAGCCACACTGGGCGATCGCCACCACCATGGGGCCTTGCTCTCTGGGCAGTTTCACCTCAACGCAGTGACCATCCAGCAAATTGCCGAGTCGGTTACCGTCGAGGCTAGGCGGGCTGAGGCATTATCTGGGGTATTAGAATCATAGGCACAAGATATAGGCGATCGCATCTGGCAGATGTGCCAAGTCGAAACGCGGCCCCGGTTTGCGTCCTTGGCCCAACGCCTCGACTCCCGCGCCACCTGGGCCGATATTGTCTTGCCCGACGAGGAAACGGCCCTGCTGCACCAAATTGCGGATCAGGTGCGGCATCGCAACAAGGTGTACGAAGACTGGGGATTTCATCGCCGCATGAACCGGGGGTTGGGCATTAGCGCCCTGTTTGTGGGGGAGAGCGGCACCGGCAAAACCATGGCGGCTGAGGTGATTGCCAATGACCTGCGGCTAGACCTCTACCGCATTGATCTATCGGCGGTGGTCAGCAAGTATATTGGCGAAACGGAGAAAAATCTGCGGCGGCTGTTTGACGAAGCGGACAACGGCGGGGCCATTTTGTTTTTTGACGAAGCTGACGCTCTGTTTGGCAAGCGCAGCGAAATCAAAGACTCCCACGATCGCTACGCCAATATTGAGATCAATTACCTACTCCAGCGCGTTGAGGCGTACCGGGGGCTCGCCATCTTGGCCACCAACCTCAAAAATGCCATCGACACCTCCTTTCTGCGGCGGCTACGGTTTATCGTCAGCTTCCCGTTCCCCAGCGCCACGGAACGGCGCGCCATTTGGCAAAAAGCCTTCCCGCCAGAAACCCCCCAGGCTGACCTGGACTTCAAGCGACTGGCCCGCTTCAACTTAACGGGCGGCAACATCCACAACATCGTCATCAATGCGGCGTTTCTAGCGGCCCAAGACGATACACCGGTCACCATGCCCCAGGTTTTGGCCGCGACCCGCAACGAGTTCCGCAAGCTCAACCGCCCCATCAACGACGATGACTTTCGCCTATGAGACTCTCCCCCATGGCTCCTAACCCCACCCGCTCCATCCACCCGGATATTCACATCCACATTGACCGCATCGTGCTGGACGGCCTCAACATCCCCCCCAGCCAGCGCGATCGCCTTAGGCAGTCGATTTGTGAGGGGCTAGCGGCGCTGCTGACGGAGCATGTGAGGTCTGGGCAGACCCTGCCGAGCCAGTTGGTCGATGGAGCAAACCTATCGGGGCTGTCGGTGGATGTGGCCTTTGCGCCAGATGGCGCGGTATCGGCTGGGCAGCAGATTTCCCAGGCGATCTATGGTCAGGCGATCGCAGAGCAGTCACACCTTGGCGATCGCTAGCGTTTTGGGAGGATTCATATAGCAAACGTTCTGATGCATTGGGACATTTGCTATAGCACTTACGCAACGGCTTTGTTGCTTAACAAGCCAAGATATTTTGCAGCAAAACTGGAGATATAGAGTAAGACATTTAGCAATTACATTGTTGTTAAATCCAGCGATCTTTCACCAGGGAATCTGGCTGAGATGCCGATTTGATCTTGTATCTATGTCTCTTAACTCGCCTCTATAGATAGAAAAGTTGGTTGATGGCGATCGCGCTGTACTCCTCTATTAGCATCTGTTTTGGGACATGGCCAGTATTCTCAGCAGGAGGGTGTCAGTGCCCGCTGGCAAATCATTTGGCCTGTTCGTCATGGTTCCATAAAATTTTTAACCTACTATGCCGAGCATGATCTAAGATGAAGTTGAGGAGAGAGAGCACATAATCCTATTTATATCTTTTGCTGAGGAGCAAACACCGTAAAACTTTTCTGATACTTGCATGATATTGCAAGCTCTAATCATTGGCTTTTAGAGGTGTTATGAAAGTTGCTGTCTTCAACTCAAAACCGTTCGATAGACAGTTTTTGGAGCAAGCTAACGCCAACTTTGGCCACGACCTAAGCTTCTTTGAAGCCCGATTCACGGCAAAAACTGCCCCGCTCGCGGCAGCTTTCGAGGCTATTTGCGTTTTCGTTAGCGACCAAGTCAACAAAGACGCCCTAACTATTCTGAATGAACAGGGTGTCCGGTGCATCGCACTGCGCTGTGCTGGTTACGACAATATCGACCTTGACGCGGCAAAATCCCTCGGCATCAGCGTTGTTCGCGTCCCCTCCTACTCCCCCTATGCGATCGCCGAACATGCTGTCGGCCTCATTCTCACCCTCAACCGCAAGCTGCACAGAGCCTATAACCGAACACGGGACGATAACTTTGCCCTCCAGGGGCTGCTGGGGTTTGACCTCCACGGCAAGGCCGTTGGCATTGTGGGTACCGGCAAGATCGGAGAATGCTTTGCCCGCATCATGAACGGTTTTGGGTGCCATCTGCTGGCCTACGATGTCTATGAAAACCAAGCCTGCAAAGACATTGGCGTTCAATATGACCCGTTTGAGCAGCTCCTTGCTGCCTCTGATGTCGTCTCGCTGCACTGCCCCCTAACGCCATCAACCCAGCACATTGTTAGTGGGGAATCTCTTCGCCACCTAAAGCCGGGGGCAATGGTGATCAACACTAGCCGGGGTGGCCTGATTGACACTCGCGCCGCCATCAACGCCATCAAGGACGGCATC
>JBARYO010000076.1:0-8138 GCA_049647905.1 Elainellaceae cyanobacterium
CTGAGCCTCATCTACCGCCCCGACCCGAAGCGCCACCGACGGCAGCGTCGGATAAAGCGATCGCGCCGCCTCCGTCGTCACGCTAACTACAGATGAGATCTGATGACCCGCAATCATACGGACAAGCTGAGCACTCTCCTGAGTCCCACCGATCAACCAAATACGCGCTGTCATATGAGTCCTAATGTCCTAGTTACTGAATTGACTACAAACCATTAAGGAGGCACCCAAGATTGCACATTCGGCATGATGTCAAACACCACATGCCAAACACCACATGCCAAACACAATATGTCAGCTCGTCTCGGTCAAATCGTCGTCACAGCCTGTGGGACAGGTTACTTCAGCCCCACTTTGTACAGATTGAAAACATCGCCAGAGCGCTGCTTTAGCAACGTCATGCCGCTCTTTTTGATCGCCTGCTCCCAAGCGGCAGCAGGTTCTAGCAGCACTTCGGCCCCTAGGTAGGTTTCCAAAATCGCCCAGTTTTCCGCCAGCTCTTGCTCTGCATTCGCCACGTCAAACACAAAAACGCCGCCGGGCTTGAGCACTCGCTTCACTGCGTTGAGCACCGTCTCCCAATAGTCTATGGAATAGTAGCAGCTCACTCCGGTGGCGATCGCCAGATCAAATTGGTCAGGTTCATAGTCAAGCCGGTGAGCGGGCGCTTGCACCACCCCTTTAAACAGTTTGGAGTTGAGCTGTGGGCTACGGGTGTTAAGGATCTGCTGGGCAACGGCGCTGATCTCCTGACCATAGAAAAAGGCGTTCCACTCACACCAGGGGTAGATAAGAAAACTAACGCCACAGCCAATGTCCAAGCACCTCTGGTTTTTACGCGGCAGCGCCAGTTCCCAAAAGGGTGACGTGGTACGCTCTGCCAAGCGACCGGACGACCAGTCGTGGAAAATTGGCATTGCTTCGACTTCCTCTGGCAGATCAAACGCCTCACCCCGATAGGCCCGGTCATAGCGGCGAGCCACCGCCGTAATCGACGATGCGGTCTCTTGTGCGGTTTGACCAATCTGGCCGACGCCAGTGGTCATCCAGTCAGACTCCTCTGCATTGCGCTTTGCCATCAGCCCTTCAATGCCCGGCTAAAGTTGCGTCGATACGATTTACTTACGAGCAGAACAGGCCACAACAGGGATAAATACAATCGACCTTGACTAAAGTCAGTGCGATGGAATCCTTTCCAAAATGTCCAGATGCCACCAGCGTAAGCCAGCAGTGCGAGTAGTCCAATCAAATTGACCATAGCTTGGCTATCCTCATCTACTATTCAAATCCATTTGTTCAAATCCATTGAGAAAATGGGGGACAGCCTAACGCTGCTCCCACTTTCCATTATGCCGATCCATTTCACTTATCTACCGGCGGAGATGCCTTAGAACACAACGAGACGATTCCTTCGTCTGATAGGCTAGATTTTGTTGGGACCAAGACTGACCTGTCCTGAAGCGCTGCGGGCAGGCTACTGATACAGATAGAAGCATCGCGACTTGAGAGACTATCTGGCGCTGGGTAGAATGCTAACGGCTCACAACCGTCGATAATCGCTATGGAATTAGCATTTAAGAGATATAGAGCGTTGCACGTACGGCGGATGTTAACGGCAAAGGAGGATCTATGCGAGCAGTACTAATGGCAGGTGGTTCAGGGACGCGGCTACGACCGCTCACATGCGATCTCCCCAAACCCATGGTGCCTATCCTAAATCGGCCCATCTCTGAGCACATCATCAATTTGCTGAAGCGGCATGGCATCAATGAAGTCATTGCAACGCTGTATTATCTGCCCGATGTCATGCGTGACTACTTCCAGGACGGCAGCAAGTTCGGCGTCCAAATGACATACGCGGTAGAAGAAGACCAACCCCTAGGAACCGCAGGATGCGTCAAAAACGTTGGTGAGCTTTTGACTGAAACGTTCCTGGTCATTAGCGGTGACAGTATTACCGACTTCGATTTAACAGAAGCCGTCAAGTTTCATAAGTCTCGAGGCGCAAAGGCTACCTTGGTGCTTGCCCGTGTTCCAAATCCGGTCGAATTTGGCGTTGTTATCACTGACGAAGAGAACCGCATCCAGCGATTTCTAGAAAAACCGTCAACGAGCGAAATTTTCTCGGATACGGTCAATACCGGAACCTATATTCTTGAGCCGGACGTCCTCAAGTATTTGCCGGATAACGAAGAGAGCGACTTCTCCAAAGACCTATTCCCGAAGCTGCTGGAGGAAGGGGAGCCGATGTATGGCTATGTCGCTGATGGCTATTGGTGCGATGTCGGCCACCTCCAAGCCTATCGTCAAGCCCAATACGACGGCTTGCACCGCAGGGTCAAGCTGGATCTGGACTACTACGAGGAAAAATCTCCTGGTATTTGGATAGGCGAGAACGCAACCATTGACGCCGAAGCCCACATCGAGCCACCTGTGATGATTGGTGACAACGTTCGCATTGGACCGCGGGCCAAGCTTGAAGCCGGTACCGTTATTGGAGACAACGTCACCATTGGGGCCGATGCCGATCTAAAGCGGCCTATTGTCTGGAACGGCACCATCCTTGGCGAGGAAGTTAGTCTTCGGGCCTGTGTCACGGGGCGCGGCGCGAGGATTGACCGGCGGGCCCAGATCCTAGAAGGTGCCATTGTGGGTTCGCTGTCGACGGTGGGCGAAGAAGCCCTAATTACACCCGAGGTCAGAATCTGGCCGAGCAAGAAAATTGAACCGGGTGCAACTTTGAACATGAATCTAATTTGGGGACAAGTGGCTCGACGAAATCTATTTGGTCAACGGGGAGTATCTGGGCTCGCAAACGTAGACATTACTCCTGAATTTGCTGTCCGCCTTGGGACAGCCTACGGCTCGACGCTGAAAGTGGGGGCAGAGGTGACGGTGTCCCGCGATCAGCGCAGCATTTCCCGCATGGTGTCGCGATCGCTCATCGCTGGACTGATGTCTGTGGGCGTCAACGTCCGTAACCTAGAGGCGACTGCAATCCCCATCGCTCGGGTCGTTGCGGCTTCTATGGATGTGGATGGCGGCATCCATGTGCGCATCCACCCCGACCGTCATGACCACATTTTGATCGAGTTCTTCGACAGTAACGGCATTGACTTGTCCAAGAGCCGCGAGAAGAAGATCGAAGGATCCTACTTCAAAGAAGATTTCCGCCGCGTTCCCATCCAGGAAATCGGCAGTATGGTCTATCCCAGTGAGGTGGTGGATGCCTACAGCACTGCCTTTGAGAAACACCTCGATATCGAAGCCATGCGTAACAGCAATACCAAAGTCATCATCGACTATGCCTATGCGGTGTCTGGAGCCGTCTTGCCCCGGCTCTTGAACAAGTTTGGCTGCGACGCCGTGGTGCTCAATGCCAGCTTGAGTCAGATTATGCCTTCCACGGAAGAGCGTGAGCAGCTGCTCAACCAGCTGGGCCAGGTCATTGAGGCGCTCAAGGCCAACCTCGGAATTCAGGTGTCGGCTAACGGGGAGCAGCTGGTGCTTGTGGATGAGACCGGCAGCCCCATTCGCGGGGAGCGGCTGACGGCGCTGATCACCCACATGTTTTTGACGGTTCAGCCTCGGGGCACTGTGGTGGTGCCTGTCAATGCGTCGAGCGCCATTGAGCAGATTGCTCGACGTCACGACGCTACCGTCATCCGCACTAAGGTCAACCCAACGGCGCTGATGCAGACCTGTCACGAGAACCCCAATGTGGTTTTGGGCGGCAGCGCCGACATCGGGTTTATTTTCCCGGAGCTTCATCCCGGATTTGACGCCATGTACTGTATCGCTAAGCTAATTGAGCTATTGACGATTCAAGACCGCTCCCTAGGGCAAATTCGCTCTGAGCTGCCTCGGGTGGCCTATCGCACTGCCAACGTGCGCTGCCCTTGGATGGTGAAGGGATCGCTGATGCGCCACCTCGTGGAGAACAACCCCAGTGAGCTGCTCGATCTCACGGATGGCGTCAAGATCTTTAGATCTGAGGAAGACCGAGAAAGCTGGATTTTGGTACTGCCCGATGCCGGAGAGCCCGTCGTCCATCTCTACGCCAACAGCAGCGATCGCCAGTGGGTTGACGCAACGCTGCGCAGCTACCGCACCCGAGTGCAGGAGTTTGTTGAAGAGGAGGAAGGCATGGCGGAAACCTCATCAGATATGGAGCCCGCCTATTCATAGTCAAGGGTTATGACGGATAGTATGATCAAACCGATTGACGAGACGCTGTCAATTCAGGTGGCTAACACAATTGGCAGTAAAGCAAATCAGCCGTTTGAGAATGCTTACCGCTCGCTCCTGCACATAGACAACGGGGTTTATGTGCAGGGCTTTCTCGTCATTGCTGGCAATTTGTTCAACCCTCAAGAGCACGCCTGGATCGAAACAGATAGCGCTGTTGTCGATCCATCCCTACCCCACCTCGGGCAACCCGCCAGCGCACTCCACTATTTTCCGGCCCAAGCTCTAAACAGCTCAGAGCTTGCAGCGGCTCTAGAAACAGCTCATGAGGACTACCCTGAAGACGATCCGCTACCGGTTTACGGTGACGGCCCCTATGCCTACTATGGTGACGTCATGTTGGGGGGTAAGTCCTATGAACAGGCGCACCAGCAAGCTCAGGCTTTTAATCAGCAGCTCGTGCAGAAGGAGACTCAGAACTAGCGGGCTCATTGGCTGATGACACCTCAGGGGTGTCATGGGTCTGCCTGAAAAAATCCTTGGCGCGAACGGGGTCAGGGACGAGGGTTGTCTCTCCGGGACGCCAGTCGGCTGGGCAGACTTCGTCGGGGTGGGTGTGGACATACTGCACTGCTTGCAAAACCCTAAGGGTTTCGTCAACATTGCGGCCAAAGGACAGGTTATTGACCGTAATGTGCTGCAGAAAGCCCTCTTTATCAATGATGAACAGTCCCCGCAGGGCGATACCGGCTTCAGGCTCTAACACGTTGTAGGCGGCGCTGATGTCTTTACGGATATCTGAAACCAACGGGTAGTTGAGATCTTCAACCCCTCCGTGCTTGCGCTCGGTTTGAATCCAGGCCAGGTGCGAGAATTCGCTGTCTACCGATACGGCGAGGATTTCGGTGTTCAGCTGCTTGAATTCGTCGTAGCGATCGCTAAAGGCAATGACTTCGGTGGGGCAGACAAATGTAAAGTTGAGGGGGTAGAAAAACAGGACCACATACTTGCCCTGGTAATCCGACAGCTTGATGGTCTTGAACTCCTGATTGTAGACCGCCGTAGCCGTAAAATCAGGGGCGAGCTGGCCAACTCGCAGACACTCATCCATGGTGACATCTCCTAGTTCTAGCTATAAACCATAACACAGTTGGTTTGCCCACTGGGGAGCCTCACCCTGCAAAGCTTCGCAGCAGCTAACGCTTTGCCAGCTCAGTGTTCGACAGCGTGGCGGGAACCTGCAAGGCAAGGGTCACAGCTCGCCCTACCATAAACAGGGTCAGCGCCAGCCACAGCAGGTGGAGGTTTGGTAGCCGCTGCGACGCGATCGCCACCGGCAGAACTCCCACCCTCACCGACGTCATACTGGAGTTTCGCAGCACGCGCCCAGCGCTCAGCCCTAGAAAATAGCCGTCTAGCATAAAGGCGATCGCCCCAAACCCCAATATAGGCAGCAGCCATAGGGTGATTGTCTTCAGCTGATTCAAGACCGCTGTGTGATTAGTCAGCAGGGAAAACAGCGGTCCTGGCAGCAGATGAAAGGTGAGGGCAAACAGCAGACCCACCACCAGACTAATTCCGCCTGCCCCGTAGAGCAGCGCCAGTAGTTTTGGGCGTGTCGCTGAAGATGGGTTTATCTGGGCCTGTCCCATCAATCCCCCCACTAAGCTCTCGGTGGCGAAGGCAAACCCATCGATAAAGTAGGCCGCTAAGGCAAGCACCTGAAGCAGCAGTGTATTTGCGGCTAGGACAGTCGTTCCCAAGGCGGCGCTGAAGTTGGTAAATAAGCCAAATGCCGTCAGCAGCGCAAACGTCCGCAGCAAGATGTTGCCGTTGAGCAGAAAGACTTGCTTCAGCGCAGTTCGATCGAACAACACGGCCCAGCTCGTCTGCAGATGGTGGCGATGGGGAAGCAGTAAGCTCAAGCCAACGGCAAGCATAGTGTACTGGCTGGCCGCAGTCGCCAGCCCGGCCCCAGCGCTGCCCCAGTCAAAGCGATACACCATCACGTAGTCCAGCACCACATTCACGGTGTTGCCCACCATCGACAGCAGCAGAACCCGCGTCCCCTCCTCCCGGCCCAAAAACCAGCCCAATACGACAAAATTGAGTAACGTGGCCGGTGCTCCCCAAATTCTGGCGTTGTAGAAGGCGATCCCGGCTTGGCGCACCCCTGGCTCCGCCTGCAGCAGCCAGAAGCCGATCTCCCGCAGCGGCACCTGCAGCACCAGCAACCCCAGGCCCAAGGCTATGGCGATCGCCCCATGGCGCAGTCCCACGGTAAAGACCGCTTGGACATCACCGCGTCCGTTGGCTTGGGCCACAATGCCAGTGGTGCTCATGCGCAAAAAGCCAAAGGACCAGTAGAGGTAGTTAAAAATAACGGTGGCGATCGCCACCCCAGCCAAATAGCGGATGTCGTCGAGGTGCCCCAAAAATGCCGTGTCCACTAAACCGGCAATCGGCACCATCAGGTTGCTTAGGACATTAAACAGAGACAGCCTGAAAAACCGCCAGTAGATGTTGGTCGCGATCGCCATGTCTCCCCATGGGGCCGTGAGTTGAGAATGTTGCCCCTTTTGATGATAGCCAGGGTGTTTGCATGGTTTGCTCCTGAGTGGATTAGGTGCGAAAGCTTGGATTTATGCCCACCACCAACGGCGCAACCGGGCGCAGCAAATTATCTTTTGCGGCGATCGCTTTGATGCTCTCTGCAGAGGGTAAGCCATCTAAGACTTCGAGCGCCGGGATAGCTCAGTAATCGTTGTCTGCGACGCAAATGCCCTTGCATTTGACCCCGTTTGAGGCCGTGCGGCGGCAGTGGGGGCAGAGAATTTTGTCCTCGTCGGTCTGCTGGGTGTCAGTGTTTCTGTCGGTTCGACCGTCAGGCTGAGACTGTATATCTGAAGTCATTCCGCAATCGAATAGGGCCACATCTTCATGTTACGTGACCGTTTCCCCTGATACTGCGATGGTCCCTTGCACCGGTCTTAAACCCATCGCTCATGCTGTAGCCTGCCGGTAAAACGCCGTCATGTCCTGCAGCCAGGTCTGCCGCGATTGTTCCCAGGTATAAAACATATGTCCACCGGGGAAATGCTTCAGGGTTAAATTAGATCGAAGTTCCGGGTCTAGCCGCATCAGATCCACTAAGTGATCGGAGCCAAAATAAGGCGTCACCAGGTCAAAGATGCCATGGGAAATCCAGACTTTGAGGTAGGGGTTGAGGGCCATACCGGCGCGGAACTCATCCATAGACCCGACAAAGCCCTGTCGCCACTCGCCTTTGAGGTCATACTGCCAAGCCTTGAAGGTTTCAAAATTGAGCAGGTGGTAGGTCAAATCGGTCTCCACCCCCAAGGTATCCCGCAGATGACTGTTGATGGCCCCCGTGAATAGGCGGTTGAGCCCGTCTAGGGTGGGGTCTGCGCCGTCATAGGTGGCCCTGTCGGGGAAGGGATCGATGGCGGTGATGGAGGCGTCATAGAGGCCCACTACCCGCTGCTGCGATCGCAGCAGTTCCCGAGCAAACAAGCTCAGGTCGATTCGCCCCCCCTGGCGCTGCACCAGAGACACCGGTAGACCAATCATCGCGGCCATTTGCTCGTAAGCGGCCTGGCGCTCCGGCTCTGGTGCGGCGTCCCCCATCGCCAGCAGCGGCAAGTAGGTCCGGCGGGCAAAAGTCTCGGCCTCGGCTAGACAGGTCTCCAGACTCTGGGGTTGGGTCAGCCCATGATGGGCCGCTGCCGCGGCAAAAGAGGGCAGCACCGAGGCCCAAGGGGTGACATTGTAGTCATTTCCTCCCAGCAGGCCAAACTCCAGCGCAGGCGAGATCAAAATCGCCCCCGATAGCCCTACCCCGTAATCCTGCTGCAGTTGACGCATCAGTCGCGCCACGCGGAAGCCACCGTAGCTTTCCCCCGCAATAAAGATGGGAGAAAGCCACCGCT
>JBARYO010000077.1:0-5483 GCA_049647905.1 Elainellaceae cyanobacterium
ATATTGCATCACGATGGGGCGAACCCGGTGAGGGGTTGGCGATGTAGGTTCCAAAATGGCAGTGATTCATCCCCTAGCTCCAGCATCAGGCCGTCGCCGCTCACGACCTGCCCTACGGCTTCGCAGGCGATCGCCCGGTCTTGGAACAGCGCCTGGACATCGGAGACGCGCTCCGGACGGACGCTGAGCAAGAAGCCATAGCTGGGGAAGCTCAACAGCCACTGCGATAGCGGCAGACCTTTGGGGGCGGGTACGTCGTCTAGAATCAATCGCGCCCCGACGCCCGAGGTCTCTAGCAGCATCAATAGGGTGCCAATCAGCCCGCCCATGCTGACGTCTTTGCCCGCATCGCACCAGCCTCGCTCCGCCAGGGTCGGCAAGATTTTCAGGTTGGCCTGCAGCGTTGCGCCATCTTTGTGGGTCGCCGCATTCCAAAAGGGATACTTGGGGTGGGCCTGGCCATCAAGGTCCACCGCCAACAGCAGCACATCGTTGGGCTGCGCATTAAAGCTGGTGATGAGGGTCTTGGCTTGACCCAGAATTGAGACGGCCAAAGCGCTATAAGGGCTGTGGTAATTAGAGTGGCCACCTACGATGGGGACGTTGAAGGTGCGCGATGCCGCCGTCATGCCGTCCCAAATGGGCCGAGTCTCTTCTGGGGTTTGGCTCCAGAGCGCGTCAACGACCGCCAGCGGATAGCCTCCCATGGCATAGATATCGCTGATATTCACCATCACGGCGCACCAGCCTGCAAACCAAGGATCCTCCTGCACCAGCTGCGGCCAAATGCCTTCAGCGGCAAGCAGCAAAAACCCATCGCCTTGGGGAATGGCGGCGCAGTCGTCCCCAAGGTCGATCGCCTCATCGGTATAAGGATGGGCTACCCACTGGCCCAGCCGACGAGCGGCGGTCTGAATATCTTGCTTTTGCGTTAGGCTACTGGCCTGCTGCAGCTGTGCGACAAGCTGGTCCAGCATTACGATACCTGCAGGATCTGGCGATCTGGCGGTGCCACTCGGGGCTCAATGCAGGGGGGATAGGCGTTTAAATCCGCTTCCATGAGGTGATGGGGACGGCCCTGGATGGTCAAAGATTCTAGTGACTGCCATTGCAGGCGGCGAAAGAAGCGCACGTTCTGCAGCTGCACGGTGGCTAAAAAGCGATCGCAGCCCCAAGCGTTGGCGGTGGACACGGCCTTGATAATCAAGCCCTTACCAATTCGCCAGCCCCGCCGGTGGTCTGCATGCACCCCCAGCCGTCCGCCATACCACTGACGCGGCTCGGTTTCATAAATGCGCACCACCCCCACCACCGTGGGCAGAGAGAGCAGCGGCGAGTCCGTCTTGAGGGCGACAATGGGATAGGCGGCACTGTCGATGTCGTCAACATCGCTGACATCAAACAACTGCTGCTCGTGACAAAAAATAGTTTCCCGCAGCGCGTAATAGGCCCCAACCGTTCGTGGCGATCGCGCTAGCTCAAAGCCGTAGCGGTTAGCCATAGGGTTCTCCTCCTATTCAAACAGCGACAGCGCTGAGCAAGCGCCGCATTTGCCGCAGCCTGCCGCCATATCCGCAGATGACATTCCGGCCTGCCGCAGCTTGACCCCTACCGCCTGATACACCGCCGTCATGAAGTCCTGGGAGGGAGCGGGGTGATGCTCTAAGGGCGTCCCGGTAATGGGGACAAACGGCACCACAAAAGGGTAGACCCCCGCGTCAATGAGGCGATCGCAGGTGGATACCAGGGTCTCAACGCTATCCCCCAGCCCACCCAGCAAATAGGTACTCACCTGACCTCGACCAAAGACCTTCACCGCCGCGTCAAACGCCTCAAAGTAGGTTGAAACCGGAATCTCGGCCTTGCCTGGCATAATTTTCGCCCGGATGTCGGGGTCTACAGCTTCGAGGTGCATGCCCAGGCTGTCGATGCCTGCCGCCTTCATACGGCCAAACCAGGCGTAATCATCTGGTGGCTCGCACTGAGCCTGAATGGGCAGATCCACCCGAGCCTTAACCGCAAGGGCGCAGGCCGTGAGATGGGCTGCGCCTCGATCCGGGGTGCTGGGGGTGCCTGTCGTCATTACCATGTGGCTAACACCATCCAAGGCAACGGCGGCAGCGGCGACTTCTGCGAGTTGTTCTGGGTGCTTACGAGCCACGGTGCGTCCCGCTGTGAGGGATTTTTCAATGGCGCAAAATTGACAGGCTGTGCTGGGGTCGCGGTAGCGCTTGCAGGTTTGCAAAACGGTAGTAGCCAATACGTCGTGGCTGTGAAGCAGGGCAATCTTCCAGTATGGGGTACCATCAGCTGTGACTAGATCGTAGAACTTGGGACGAGGTGGAAAGGCGATCGCCCCCACAGCGTCGCCATCGCGCTGCAGGTCGATGAAGTGGTCTCCGTTGACTTGAGCCTCGCTAGCTTGAGCCTCATAGGCCGACCGACTCGCAGTTCCGGTGTAAATCGGCACCATGACGGTCGTCCCATCAATGGTCACCGCTTTATGGTCAGAGGGGCCTGCTCCGCCCCGCCGTCCGTTGGCTCCAACAGAAGCATCAACGATCCTTAACCCCTGAGATTGAAGGTCTGTAATCAGCTGCTGTTTGTTCTGCGGCTTAGTCATGGTTGTTGTCTGTAGGGGGATGGGGCACTTCTGCTGAGGACTGGATCCCATGGAGTTCTGTGGCGGATGAATCGACTGAGTTGGATTCAATGCCGACGGTCGTAGGTCGAGAGCCTATAGACTGCAGCGGACTCCAGGGCTCCTGGTTTAACTGCACCTTAAGCAGATCGGGACGGGCGTAGTGTCCCACCGAATCCATCATCCGCTTGCGCTTCGTAATCAGCGAAATATCTAGGTCGGCGATCGCCATTCCTTCCCCGTCTGTGATGGGGTCACACAGCGGCACGCCCTCCGGGCTGATGATGGCGGTGTAGCAGCCTCCGCTCAGCACTTTCTGCATCGCCTCATCCGGGCTAATCTGCTGGCGCTGTTCTGGGGTCAGCCAGCCAGTGGCATTGACCACAAAGCACCCGGCTTCTAGGGCGTGGTGGCGCATAGTCACTTCCATCTGGTCGGCAAAAATCTGCCCCACCATTGACCCAGGGAACTGGCCACAGTGGATTTCTTCACGCTGCGCCATTAGGGCATAGCGGGCCAAGGGATTATAGTGCTCCCAACAGGCCAGCGCCCCCACACGGCCTACGGCGGTTGGGACAACGGTCAGCCCAGCACCGTCCCCTTGGCCCCACACCATGCGCTCGTGAAAGGTAGGAGTGATTTTGCGGCGTTTTAGCGCCAAGGTGCCGTCAGCGTCGAAAAGCAGTTGGGTGTTGTACAGTGACCCGCCCTCTCGCTCGTTTACCCCTAGCACCACCACAATTTCATAAGAGCGAGCGGCGCGACTGACGGCATCTGCCACCGGCCCCGGCACGGTCACCGCTTGCTCGTACAGCCGCATGTGCTCTTTCCCCATCAGCACGGGAGGCTGTATGAACGAGAAATAGGGATAGTAGGGGATGACGGTCTCTGGGAACACAACCAGCTGTGCACCTTCTTCAGACGCACGGGCGATCGCCTCTAGAACTTTCTCCGTCGTGCCAGCGCGGTCAAACAACACAGGGCTGAGCTGGACTGCCGCTGCACGGATGATCTGATTCGTCATTAGCTACTGTGGTGAATCCGAGTTCTGGCAGGGACATGGCAGCGCCATGCCCGACTGCCCATATCTAACGCAACCCTGCTCTGTTCAACCGACGACGCTGAACCTTACATCGTCCAGGTGTCGAGGATGAAGGCACCTTCTTTGCGGTGAACCAACACGATATCGAGAACGTCTAAAGGATTGATGGGCGTGATGCCAGGAATGAGAGATGGCTCGCCATGGCCGTAGAGCGCCTGGAGCGCAAAGCGACAAGCGTAGACCTTACCCCCCTCTTCCATCAGCTTTACCAGCTGGTTGTTCATCGCCATGTGGCCCGGAAACGCTTCGTCGCCAAGCTTCGGAAAGCCGCGCTGCACACCCAAGGTGACGCCAGGGCCGTAGAGCAATACTGAGGTATCGAAGCCCTTTCGAATCAGCCTTGTGGCCTGCAGCAAGTTGACCAGGCCAATGGAGCCTTCAAAGGCCACCGTGTGGAAGGTTACCAGGGCTTTCTCGCCGGGTTCAGCTTGAACATCGGGAAAGACTTTCTCTTCGTAGTCAACAAAAAAGTCGCCAGCCTTGTGGGCAGGAGTGGTTACTTCAGGCATAACTTTCTAAATCCTTTGAGGTCGCAAATCAACGCTGAGGCCAATAATCAACAACGCAGCTATGCCGACCTTAAAGGGGACAGACGCTCATCCCAGTATCAAGTATTACAAAATGAACAGGTCTGTAGCAACTGATAGGCATTGCTAAAATCAGGAATCATTTTCTTCAGATTACTAGCACTTTCGCTAGGTCTTTCGGGCGAACAATCACTAGTCAGCCCTGATCAAATCCAGCCGTGAATTGCCGCTTCGTATACGGCTTGGTAGCGATTCTTGGCCTTGAGCTTGGTAATGCTGTTGTTGATGTGAAACTTAACCGTGCTCTGGCTAATGTGAAGCGTCTCGGCAATGTCGCGATCGCGGCAGCCCTGACCTAAAAGGGCTAGGATTTCCTGCTCTCGATCTGACAACTTTTGAGATAGGGAAGACTGAGCACTGCCGTTACCGTCAGCAGTACCCTTACCTAATGGTCCTACATCGATATAGGGGATGGTCAGCTTCAATCGAAGCAAGGTGCCTTGGCGGTCAGGGGTGAGCTGCAATGTCCCTTGACAGTTAACGATGAAACGCTGCAGCGGATTGAGGTAACGCATCACTGACACGTGGGAATTGGCGCTGGAGCCGGATGTGGCGACAATGGCATCTAGGCTAAGGGAGTCCGTACTATAGGCCAGCTGGCAGTGGTGGCTTTGCACCTGGGTCAGTCGCTCCGCGACCCGCAGCACGGCATAGGTGGCAGAGGGCGTGACAGGCTGCTCTGTGCCCACCAGCGTCAGCTGAACTGGGGCCAGAATGATGGCAAGCCATTCGGAGAGCGCCCAATTTGAGGTCGGGTAAGGCGCTGACGATGCGCGCGGAGTTTGAAGCTGCATTGCCGCATCTAGACCGACAGCAGCGGCCATACACAACACCTGCAGCACCTCCAGAAATTCTGCTGCCATAGCGTTGTGGCTAAAGCTCACCAAAACCCCAATCACGCGATCTTGAGAGATGAGCGGATAGCCCGCAAACCCCTGTAATCGGTTGGCGATCGCCCAGTCGCGGTCTTTCACCCACGACTCTTGGGTAAGCTGATTGCTGAGGAAGGGAACGCGGTTTTGGGCAATCTTTCCAACTTTGTAGGCTCCCATGGGAACCTGGGCAAAATCGCCGTCTAGCCGAGTGTGTAACCCTGAGGACGCCAATAGCCGCAGTACCGTGCGATCGGGCTCCACTAGCCACAGTCTGGCAA
>JBARYO010000078.1:0-2176 GCA_049647905.1 Elainellaceae cyanobacterium
GAGACACACTCGAAGGTCGGCAGTTTTCGCTGAATTTTGAGGAGACTCTTGCCAGTCAATTCAATCCACCCCAGGTCGTTACCCCCAACAATACTCCGCCGACTGCCGTCAATGACATCGCCAGCACGCCTGTCAATACGCCAGTCATCATCCCGGTATTGGCCAATGACTCAGACCTGGAAGATGGCACACCTCCCGGCGGCGGCATTACCCAAATCAACGGGGTTCCAGTTGTCGTCAACCAGCCTGCTACTTTGCCATCGGGAGGTACTGTAACGCTATTGCCTGACGGGACCGTCAGCTATACCCCGCCAGCAGGGTTTACCGGGGCGGAGCAATTTTCTTACACCGTCGCGGACAGTAGTGGCCTGACCCAAAACGCCAGCGTAAACGTGACTGTGGGGGGTGCTGTCAATGCTCCGCCGATAGCCGTCAACGACACAGCGACGACGACAGCCAACACCCCCGTCACAATTGGTGTTTTGGCCAATGACTCCGACCCTGAAGATGTCGTCCCGGCTGGTGGCATTACCCAAATTGACGGCACCCCAGCTGTTGTTAACCAGCCTATTGCTCTGACCGCTGGAGGAACGGCAACCCTCTTGCCCAACGGCACCATTAGCTATACGCCGCCAGCGGGATTTACCGGCGTAGCCCAGTTTCCATACACCGTCGCTGACAGCGGTGGGCTGACCCAGAATGCCACGGTGAGCGTGACGGTGGGCAATGCCCCTCCGGCTGGTCCGGACAATGACAATGATGGTGTTCCTGATGCTATTGATCTAGATGACGACAACGACGGCATTCCTGACGTTGACGAACTCCGCGGCAATCCGAATCTGGATACCGATGGCGATGGCATCATCGATAGCCTAGACTTGGACGCCGACAACGACGGCATTCTAGATGTGACTGAAGCTGGTCACGACCGGGCCGATACCGATGGCGATGGCAGGCTAGATGGGCCGTTTGGTCCCAATGGACTCGCTGATATCGTGGAGACGGCTCCGGAGAGCGGCATCATCAATTACACCATTGTGGATACTGACGGCGATGGCGTGCGCGACTTTCAGGACTTGGATAGCGACAACGACGGCATCCTAGATGTCGTCGAGGGCAGTCTTCTACCGGCGTCGGTAATTGACCCCAACGGTGATGGTATTGTCGGCGGGCCACAGCTGATCGACACCGATGGCGATGGGATTCTAGACCCCGTCGACCCTGACAACGGTACACCGTCAGCGGTTCCAGACACCGATGGCGACGGCATCCGCGACTTTCGCGATCTCGACACAGACAATGACGGCATTGATGACATCATAGAGCGGGGTGGAAACTTGCCGGATGCTAATGGCGATGGCCGCGTCGATGGTCCTGATCCCGATGGGGATGGGATTGTTTCCGCCGCCGATCTGGCAGAAGGCACTTTCGGAACAGGGCCGTTTCCCGTCCCGTTTCCTGTCGACCTCAATGGTGACGGGACACCGGAGTTTCGTGGGCTACCCTCTGGTCCGGTTGGCGGCTCGCCATTTACGGATATTCCTGTCCCGACGTCCGGCGATGATGTGCTCAGCGGGTTTAGCGACCCCGACGAGTTCTTTGGCGGCGGTGGGGATGACCTGCTCAACGGCGGCAGCGACGATGACCTGCTGAACGGCGGCACCGGCAATGATTTGCTCAATGGCGGCACCGGCGACGATCGCCTCGTGGGTGGTGCTGGCAACGATGTGCTCAACGGCGGCAGCGGCAGCGATCGCCTCGTGGGCAAGGCCGGTAGGGATGTGATCAGCGGTGGCCGGGGAGCTGACCGGGCCTTTGGCAACAGCGGCAGAGACCAAATCAATGGCGGCAGCGGTGGCGATCGTCTCTTTGGTGGTGGCGGTCGTGACTCTATTCAAGGGAATCGAGGAGATGACATCATTTTTGGCGGGGCTGGTCGGGATACGTTAGCTGGGGGTCAAGGCAAGGACATCTTTGGCTATGGTTCCCTCGGAGAGCGCAACGATACCATCGTCGACTTCAACATTGTTGCAGACAAGATCAACATCAAATCCCTTGGCATTGGTGGCCTAAATCAGTTGACCCTTGTGCAACGGGGTGACAACACCATTGTCCGAGTCGATGCGGGTAACGGGACGCGGCGTCTTGCCGTTTTGCAAGATGTTCAGGCTGTAAC
>JBARYO010000079.1:0-4648 GCA_049647905.1 Elainellaceae cyanobacterium
TAACTATGGGAAGCGGCTAACACGAGCAGAGGTTTTCTCGGCTCTACATGGCGGCTCAAGAGGCGATGATAATACCCGTACGTTAGCTGATATTGTTTTGCATATTGATGCAACATATCTTTTCGGCGCAATTGATGAAGATACCGTTTTGAGAACCATCTTAGCTCGAAGAGGACATAACGTTGGACGTGACATCCGCAAAGAATTTGATCTCGACCGAGATTCTAGAGAATTTCCTAACGAGACATCGGCTCAGGCTTATAAAACTGGTGAGCAGGCTTTGGCCCAAGCGGTCAAATTTTTGCAAAACGAAGCTGGAGTTCCCCATTTCAGCTTTCTTGCTTATCGACATCTTCTTGTCGTTCTAACTCGCTTCTTTGCCCATCATTCTGAACCTAATCCCCGTAATATTGGGTTGCTGAGGCGCTGGTTTTGGCGCGCGACAATTGTCGGTCCAGCTGTGTTTGGCGGGGGTACGCAAGCAAGTCGAGTACTGTGCTCGCAAATTACTCCAAGTGATGAAGTCGAATCTGTCCAGTCTCTGTTGAAGGTTGTTTCAGACTATCCCCTCAAATTGCCCAACATCCATAGTTTCAAGAGCACAGCGGCAAGCACTCGCATTCTTCTTTGTGCAATGTGGTCTCGACACCCTAGATCATTCTCAACAGGGAAACCTTACCTGCAGGATGAATTGGGAAGAGCCCTCGAAGGACGACGGACACCGAGTGATGCAGTTTACACAATATTTCAAAAGGGGCCAAGTGGAGGGGGCGCTCTTGCCGCAAATAGATTTCTCTTTATGGGAGAAGATACCGTTGAATTCGCAAGAGATATTTTTCAGCGTCGGCTTAAAGAGATGCCAGATTTATCTTGGCTTGAATTGTTAGCTTCGCATGTTATTGATGGCGATACAGTAGATGCACTACTTGAAGAAGACGATTCTCACTTCTTGCAGCTCAGAGAAGCTCGATTAAACGACTTAGTATCTGAATTTCTTCGCTCGAAGGCTGAGACATCCTTCGAGGATACGCCGCCACTGTCTTCACTTATTATCGACGAAGAGGATGAGGAGGATTGAACTTAATGGCTACAATCGAACGGCATTATGGTGTGTGGCTGCATGAACAGCGGGTTGGCAGTCTTACCCTAAGCAAAGGCATTATTCGCTTTCAGCTGAACGAAAGCTACGCCCATGATGCAAACCGAGCTGTCCTAGGTCTTATATTTGAAGATGACTTAGCTGCCATTCATCGCTCAAAAGTTCGGTTACCGCCATGGTTTTCCAACCTTTTGCCCGAAGGACGTCTTCGTGAATGGATAGCCCAGGACAAGGGTGTGAGTGAAAATCGGGAATTGGATTTATTACTCAAAGTGGGCCACGATCTCCCTGGTGCCGTTCGGGTCGCCGAAGCAGACATTGGACAGACAGCGTTCAATGCTAATGGGCGTGAAATAGCAGCAGATATAGACAGCGGAAGTCAGGCAAAAGACATATGGCGTTTTTCTCTTGCTGGGGTCGCGCTTAAGTTTTCCATGCTTCGTGCGGGTGAGAGATTCACATCGCCAGGCATTGGAGAAGGGGGAGATTGGATTGTCAAGCTTCCAGACCAGAACTATCAGAATGTGCCTTTAAACGAATTTTCAATGATGGAGCTTGCGCGTAAAATAGGCCTCAATGTTCCTGAAGTACGCCTTGTCCACCGAGATTTGCTAACTGATATACCCGATAATCTATGGACTGATTCAGAAGATATGGCATATGCGGTTCGCCGCTTCGACCGAACATCATCAAGGGATCTAGTCCACATTGAAGACTTTGCACAGGTCAGGGGATTTTATCCTCATAATAAATACAAGGGAACATTTGAGACAATTGCTGCCCTGGTTTATCGCCAATACGATGTGGAATCACTGATTGAGTTTTCGCGAAGACTGGCATTCAACTATCTCATTGGCAACGGTGATGCGCACTTAAAAAACTGGTCGTTACTATATACAGATCCGCGTCGGCCAGTTCTTTCTCCAGCCTATGATTTAGTAGCAACAGCCGTTTACAGACCGCTGGGGAAACCCGAGGATCTTGGGTTGAAGTTTGCCAAATCAAGACGCTTTGAATCGGTTACTCTTGAGGGTTTTGAGCGATTAGAGAGGAAGGTGAATGCTGTTGGCGTTGGATTACGTGATGCAGCATATGAAGCTATTCAAAGAACTTTATCGTCTTGGCCAGACGTTGAAGAGATGCTGAAAGATTCGCCCTGGCTACAGAACTCAATTGGTGAAGGAATCTCAGCCCGTGCTTCAGCAATATTAGCTGCGCCCAAATAAATGACTAGCCTGTCTGATGACAACTTGAGGGGCAGAGCACGCCATGCGCGTACGAGATTAATTCTGACAAAGGAGCACGCTCACCAAAGACTTATAGCAACAGACGGGTGCTACGATAGGGCCTTGCCGCTTTTCAGGTCATCTTTGAGCCCTCCCAGCCCAGCCACAGCGCCATCCAAAAGCCCACTTAGCGCAGGCACAATCTACGCCCTCCTCGCCTATGGCTCCTGGGGACTGCTCCCCATCTACTGGAAATTCTTCGGCCAAAGCTCACCCATAGACGTGCTCTGCCACCGCATCATTTGGTCCCTAGCATTCCTTGGTGGCCTATTGCTCTTGCAGCAGCGACAGGCCGAAGTGCGATCGCTGCTGCAATCCCGCCGCCGCGTTGCGCTGCTGCTGTTATCGGCTGTGCTGCTGACCTGCAACTGGGGCCTCTACATCTACGGCGTGAACACCGACCGAGTCATCGAAACCAGCCTGGGCTATTTCATCAATCCGCTGGTGACGGTGCTGCTAGGCTTTGTGGTGCTAAAGGAGCGCTTCCGGCTAGGGCAGCAAATTGCGGTGGGGCTGGCCGTTGCCGCCGTGGGCTACTTTGTGTGGCAGTTCGGCGCAGTACCCTGGATTGCCCTGGGCCTAGCGGGCACCTTCGCGTTCTATGGCTTGGTGCGCAAGGTGGTGGTGGTGTCGCCCATGGTGGGGTTGGCGATAGAGACCCTGTTAATGACCCCCGCCGCGCTGATTTTTTTGGTGTACGCAGAGGCCAGAGGCACCGGAAACTTCGGCACCTCCCTACCCCTAACGCTGCTGTTTATCGGGGCTGGCGTGGTGACGTCAATGCCGCTGCTGTGGTTTAACAATGCCGCCAAGCGCTTACGGCTCTCGACCCTGGGACTTTTTCAATATTTGGCCCCCTCGGTGCAGCTGCTGCTGGGGGTGTTTTTGTATGGTGAGCCGTTTACCCCCACCCATGCCGTGACGTTTGGGCTGATTTGGGCGGCGCTGCTGCTTTATTCCACAACGTCGTTAACCGCGATCAAGCGGTGAACTAGCAAAAAATTGTGCTGGGACAGCGGCTACTACCTTGTAACTCTATGTATTGCACCTTATATATTGCCCCTATTTTTTGCCGACCCATGACTCTAAAGCTGTTTCTGTCCCTAGCTATTCTCCTATCTCTGCCGCTCCCTGCCGCCGCCCAAACTATCCAAAACATCGACGACGCTCCCAACGGCCAATTTAGCGATCGCGTCTCGGTTGCACCAGGAACAACGCGCATCTTTGGCCAGCTTGAGCCGCCCGACGTGTCTGAAACCGACTACACCACCAGCGCCACCATGAACCGGGGAGACGTCAACGCCTTCACGGTCACAGACCTCCCCGCAAACGAATCATTCTTTGTGTGGGTACAGACCGATGAGCCTATGGACGCCATCATGGGGCAATTTGATAGCGCCGGAAATTTGCTCACGCTCGACGATGACAGCAGCCCATTTGGCAATCTAGCCCCCGCCATTCGTGGCGTTGTGCCGAGCGATGGGACATTGCACCTCAAGGTATCGGGCCTCGGCGACAACGATTTCGATGGCTTCAGTGATTACTACGAAGTGGAAGTTGGCAATGGGGCCAGGGAGCCCCACTATCAAGTCGGCGACTACACCCTATCGGTTATGACGGACGACAGCGCCATCACTGGCGATCTCGACTTTTTCACCCTCACGGGACTAACGCCCGGGAACATTTTTTCCGTCGTGGTTAACCTGACTGAGTCTGGGGCCTCTGTGGGCTGGCTAGCGGATGATGGCAGTTTGATCAGCCGCAGCACCTACGCTGAGGCCGGGAATCACGAGCAGGTTAGCGGCATTGTTCCGGCCAGTGGCGAGGTTCATTTTGTCGTAAGCGGGTTCGATGACTTCAGCTTTGACGGTAGCCATGGCACCTCCGGGGACTATCTGCTGACCGTTGAGAGTAGAATTGTCGAGGTGCCGTAGCCTCTCTTGCCCATGGTCATTCCCCAAGGCTTAGTCTCCGCCCTCGCTGCGGTCTCGCCAAATGCTATCTTCGCCGGGCGCACCTCAGAAAAGGTTATCGCCCTCACCATTGATGATGTCCCCACGGCCAACCAGCCGGGCTATCCCTCGACCCAGCGCATTTTAGCGGCGATCGCCGACTATAACCCGGGTTTGACCGACCAAACCTCCCGAGCTCGCGCCACCTTCTTTGTGATTGGGGGACAGCTCACCCACGGCACCGATATCCTGCATCAGATCCTGGAGCAGGGCCACGAAATCGGCAACCATGGCATGTACGACCATACCCA
>JBARYO010000080.1:0-2139 GCA_049647905.1 Elainellaceae cyanobacterium
ACTTATCCGGCGCTTTTCCGCCAAAGTGCTCGCTGATGGCTCGCTGAACGGCGGGAATGCGCGTGGAGCCGCCCACCAGCAAAATTCGATCAACCTCGCCTGCCTCTAGATTGGCGTCCTTGAGCGCCTGCACCACGGGCTCAACTGTCGCACTGACTAGATCTGCGACAAGTTCTTCAAACTTAGCCCGGTTTAGATCCATCTCCAAGTGCTTGGGACCGGTCTCATCCGCCGCAATAAACGGGAGGTTGACCGAGGTCGCCAGCATGTTCGAAAGCTCAACCTTGGCTTTCTCCGCTGCCTCTCGCAGCCTCTGCAGCGCCATTTTGTCTACAGATAGGTCAAGCCCCTCTTGCTCCCGAAAGGCGTCAATCATCCAGCGCACTATGGCATTGTCAAAATCGTCTCCCCCCAGGTGGTTGTTGCCTGCCGTCGCTTTGACCTCAAAAACGCCGTCTCCAAGCTGTAGCAGCGAGACGTCGAATGTCCCTCCTCCAAGGTCGAAGACCAGAACAATTTGGTCTTGGTCTTGCTTATCTAAGCCGTAGGAGAGGGCTGCCGCAGTCGGCTCATTGATGATCCGCAGCACTTCTAGGCCCGAAATCGTTCCTGCATCTTTAGTGGCCTGCCGCTGGGCATCTGTGAAGTAAGCGGGCACCGTAATTACCGCCTGGGCGACCTCTTCTCCTAAATAGGCTTCCGCATCATCTTTGAGCTTCTGCAAAATCATGGCCGAGACCTCTTGGGCCGTATAGGTCCGGTCTCGAATTTGCACGTTGACGGTATTATCTCGTCCCTTACTGCAGTCGTAGGGAACACGGCTGCGCTCAGCTTCGGTATCGTCCCACCGCCGCCCAATGAACCGCTTGATGCTGAAGATGGTATTTTCAGCGTTTGTCACAGCCTGTCGCTTCGCAAGCTGCCCCACGAGGCGATCGCCCGCTTTGCCAAAGCCAACAATGCTTGGCGTTGTGCGCCCTCCCTCTGAGTTGGGAATGACAATAGGCTGACCCCCTTCGAGAACAGAAACGCAGCTGTTTGTTGTGCCTAAGTCAATACCAATAACTTTTCCCATAATCAGCGGCCATGAATGCGGTTTAATTTACGAGCATCTAATCTCTAGCCATTATTCAGCAAGTGTAGTGGTGAATCAGGGCTGAATTCCGTATTCTCCACTAATGTAGATTCAAAAACAGAGTGAATTTAAACTCTCACAGGGTGGCAACAGTGCTGTTTGAACTACCATAGCTGACATTCGTCATATCGCGCTACCGGACGCGCGATGTGGCACCATCTGCGCGATGAATTGTGCGTAGAGTTACGTTTATAGCAATGCCCGGATAAACGGGGTCGCTATCGTCATGGTGCTTTTCAGCCACCACAGCGATAGCGCCACAGCAATGACGTAGCGGCGCTACGCCTCCGGTGCGTCATTGCCTGCCGCCTCTGAACCATCAGGGGCAGTAGCTACTTTTACCATTGCATGGCGCAGAACACGCTCGCCAATGGTGTAGCCGCGCATGAGCTGTTCAATGACCGTTCCGTCCTCATGCTCGCTAGTGGACTCCCGCATAACAGCTTCGTGAAGATTGGGATCGAATTGCTCACCTTCAGCCCGCATCGGCGAGACGCCTAGCTTTTTGAGCGCATCGACGAGCTGTTTGTAAACGCCTTGATAGCTTTTGTGAATCGTCATCTCGCCGTCAGTTTGAGGTTTGATCTGCGATCGCGCCCGCTCAAAGTTGTCAATGACGGATAGAATCTCGGAAATTGTTGAACATTTGACCTGAGTCTCAAGGTCTTGCCGCTCTTTCTGAGTGCGCTTGCGGAAGTTTTCAAAATCTGCCGCGATGCGCATATATTGCCCAGAGCGCTCTTCAAGCTGAGCCCGGAGCTGCTCTACCTCCTGCCGAAGTGGCTCTGCTGCTGCCGTATCGTCTGGAGCTTCACTCTGTGACGCTTCCTCAGTTCGGGACGCGTCTTCTCCCTGGCTATCGTCTGTCTCTAGGTCAACCTCATCCAATGTAGGACCATTGTCGAGGCTGGTCTCTCTGTCGATATCGCCTGTATTACCCACACCGCTAGATTGAACCTGAGGTTCTTCAAGAGGCTTTTCGTCTTCAATCATCATGACTTATG
>JBARYO010000081.1:0-7444 GCA_049647905.1 Elainellaceae cyanobacterium
TCCCTGGACTGTTGAGGTGACGGGCCTTGTCAATAGCCCCCGGACCTATGACCAAGACGATCTGATTCAGGAATTTCCTCTAGAAGAGCGAGTCTATCGCTTCCGCTGCGTTGAAGCATGGTCTATGGTGCTTCCCTGGATTGGCTTTCCAATGCGATCGCTCCTCGAAGCGGTGGATCCCAAACCCGAGGCGAAGTTTGTTCGCTTTACCTCCTACTATGACAAGGCTGTGACTCCCGGCCCCAGTTTTACAACGCTGTTTCTCCCCTGGCCCTATACCGAGGGGTTACGAATCGATGAGATGGCTAACGAGCTGGCATTCTTCGCCGTGGGCATCTACGGCCAGACCTTGCCGAAGCAGCATGGCGCGCCAATTCGCATGGTGATGCCCTGGAAATATGGCTTCAAGGGGGCAAAGTCCATCGTCAAGATTGAGTTTGTAGCGGAGCAGCCCGCCACTTACTGGAACACCATTAGCCCCAACGAATATGGCTTTGAGGCCAACGTAGAGCCCGATGTGCCCCATCCCCGCTGGACCCAGGCGGAGGAGCGGCTGATCGGCCCCGAGTCAGAGCTGACGACGACGATGGTGCCGACGCTGCCCTATAACGGCTACGGGGAGTACGTTGCAGGCTTGTATGGTTAGAACCAGATGAGCCCCAATTACTCACGAGCTATTGCGTTGGCCCAGTTGTTTAGGACAATGCAATTGGCTTAAAGCTTTGACGTTTCGTAGGCGACTGGGCGTGCAAATGTCCTACGCCTGTAGAAACGTGCCTTAGGAACATGCCTTAGATCTGGCCGTCTGAGTTACTTAGACACCTCAGTATATTCTCCATCTCGGAAAACCTAATTTACATCTTAGACAGCAGAAATTCGCCAATAGCAGCGAGATACAGACATCTCTGTCTACGTTCTAGGTTAGGTCTGGAAATTTTGATCTGCGAATCAGGATGCATGCCATTCGCAATAGCTCAAATATTTCACCAGAGAGGCTAAGTATGGCTCGCATTACAGTCACCACAGCGTCTGATTCAGGTACTGGTTCACTGAGAGAGGCGATCGCCTCTGCCGGCAACGGTGACACAATCGTCTTCTCATCCCAGCTTGCTGACAAAACGATTCGCCTTGATCAGCAGCTCGTTATCGATAAAAGCATTACCCTCGACGGGGCAGATGCTCCCAATCTCACCCTCAGCGGCGAGAATAAGACCCGCATTCTGCAGGTAGATTACAGCTTTGTAGACGTTGCGGTTCGTAATCTTACCTTTGCCAACGGTCGCGCTGCCGATAGCGACCCCAACAAAGCCCAAGGCGGTGGGGCTATCAATCTTCGGGACCCCAATACGCTTGTTGTCGAGAACTCCCGCTTTATTAACAATGCCGCCGAGCGGGGCGGGGCCATCAATATCGGCTACGGCGCTAGCGCCACCGTCATCAACAGCGAATTCGACGGTAACGATGGCACATTGGCCAACAACGGCTTCAGCGCCGGGGCTATCTCGACCTCTGGTGGAGGACAGGGCGCTAAGGTCGTCAATAGCAAGGGCGATCGCAATGTGGGAGGCGAGGCGTTTCTCGACATTCGCGGCACCACGTTCACCAACAACAAAGGCTCTTACGGCGCAGTCTACACGCTGCTCAGCGGACTGCGGGTAGAGGATTCGGTGTTCCGAAACAATGAGGGGACTCGGGGCAGCGGCGCGATTTTCACCGATGGTGCCAACGGCACTGAGAAGGCCGACGATCTGGGCGGAACAACCCTAATTCGCAACGTAGTTGCCGAGAACAATAAAGGCGGTGGCACCAATGGCGGGGCCTTCTATTTCTACGGCTACTCCGGCGATAAGTATATTCTTGAAAATACTCAAGTTATCAACAATACGGCGCGGCGCGGCGGCGGCATTGGCGCACAATCTGGCCGAGATGAGGCCAACGGCGTTGAACTGATTATTCGTGACTCAGTGATTGCCGACAATACGGCTGCCAACCAAGGGGGTGGCCTCTGGACTGATGTGAAGGGCGGCGTCACCATTGAGGATTCTACCTTTTCCGGCAATCGCGTTTCTACGCCTGACGGTAAAGGAGACATCGGCGGGGCGATCGTTCTCAACACCCGCGAGCAGGCCAAATCGACGATTACTAACACCACGTTCACCGACAACTACGCCGATCGCCAGTCGGGCAACATTTGGATTGGCGGCAGAGATAAAGCAAAGAACCTCGTTATTACTGACTCTCGTTTTGCGGGCAACCGAGCCGGTAGCGGAGATAAGGAAAATACGGTCAACTTTGAGGTCAACGACGGGGGCGGAAATGTTGTCCAAGATATCAATGGTGTAGACAGAGGGATACCGGGTGCAACCTTAGTCAAGGCGTTGGAGCTTGATTCTAAGCCAACACCTGAGCCCGAGCCAACACCTGAGCCCGTGGCCGAGACACCCGAGCCGGTAGCTGAGCCTGAGCCGATGCCTGAACCCGTGGCCGAGACGCCCGAGCCGGTAGCTGAGCCTGAGCCAACACCTGAGCCCGTGGCCGAGACGCCCGAGCCTACTCCAGGGGATGAAAGCACGGGTGACGCTGGCAATGGCATGGACAGCGGTGCAGATGGCGGTATAGGCGGCGGAACCCCCGATGTGGCTGCGCCACCGACCCCACCCGCTAGCAAACCGCCTAAACCAGTGGCAGCGCCTAGCTCGCCTGAACCGACCCCCAGTGACGAAAGTCCAAACGCTCCCGTCGCAGAGCTAGACCCGATCACTCCGGCCACGCCTGCCGGACCTAGCCCCACGCCTAGCCCTACCCCCGACTCCACTACTCCCATTCGCTTTGGGGCAGAGGATCTCGATCTCAAAGGCTACAAGCTGCGGACAGAGGTCAACAATCCAGACAACACTATCGCTACCCTCCAGAGTAGATCGGGTAAGGCCACGGGCGTGTTCGATGGCCCAGCTGGCACCTACCAGGTGAAGCTGCGCTACTACGACGAGAACGATGGTCAAGGATCCTTCAAGGTTAAGGTCGCCGACAAGTCTACCGCCTTCAAGCTAGACCAAGACCTGCCTGCTGCGGCCCCAGAGGCTCGCGCCAAGACTGAACGCATCACCCACGAAGCCATTGACCTGAAGCCGGGCGATCGCTTCACGATTGAGGGGCGGCGAGGCGGCGCAGAGCTTGCTCGCTTTGACGACATCGAGTTCACTCCCGTCGAGCCGTCTGGCCAACCCCCACAGCAGCCTCAGGCGAGCAATAAGCCAAAATCGCTCAACGATCTGTTGATTGACCTCCGTAGCGTAGACTACGACGCCAACGGCACCCCAGATCAGCAGGTCAGCTTCTCTTTGGAGAATATCACTAGCTTTGCCAGCTACGACAACTTCGGCGGCTTCTACCGAGCAGAGCAAGGCAACGGGGCGGTGCTTGACCCTGTGACCAACAAGCTGATTCAGCCCAGCGAGACCGGCTACGCTGAGGCGGCCCTGGGGCAGCGCGTCTCTGAGCTGGCATTCCACTAAAGTGACACCCAGGCGATCGCCACGGTGGAGACGGGCAGCTTCCTAGTGCCTTACCTTGTCACCAACGGGACGGCGGCTGAATTCTTGGAGAAGAACCCAACGAATGAGCGGAGCAGCGAAAAGCTACAGGCCTACTTTGGCGTCGGGGAGGCAAATCCGGATGGAGCCGACCACCTCAAGTCCCTCGGGGGCAGCCGATTTGGCTTTGAGGACCTTTACGGTTTAGGAGACAAGAGTTTTGACGATCTTTCCTTTACAGTGAATGTTGAAGCAGCTTGAGGGTCATCTTCTACGCTAGCTAGGCATAGCGCGGCACCCTATACTGACGCCTGCTGTCGCTGATACAGCGAATAATACAGCCCCTTATCCGACACCAGCGACTCATGGGTGCCCCGCTCCACAATCACCCCCTTCTCCATCGCCAAAATCAGGTCTGCCCGCTTCAGTGGGGCAAAGCGATGGGCAATCAAAAATACTGTGCGATCGCGGGACACCTGGCGCAGATTTTCCAGCACCTGCTGCTCTGTTTCCGCATCTAGGCTGCTGGTGGCCTCATCCAAAATCAAGATGGGCGCTGTGGACAGAAACAGCCGAGCCAGGGTAATGCGCTGCCGCTGACCGCCAGAGAGCGCGACGCCCCGCTCTCCTACGTTAGTTTCGTAACCATTCGGTAGATCCGCAATAAAATCATGGGCCACCGCCAGCCGCGCGGCTTCCACCATCGCCTCTGGCGAAGCATCTAGGTTGCCGAGGGTGATGTTATCTAAAATCGACCCGTTGAATAAAAAGTCGTCTTGCAGCACCACGGCAATTTGGGGCCGCAATGAGGCCAAATCGGCGCTCTTGATGTCAAACCCATCTACGGTAATACGGCCTGACTCAGCGTCATAGAGCCGCTGCATCAGCTTGGACAGCGTACTTTTTCCAGAACCGCTGCGACCCACAATACCCACAAACATCCCCGGCTCTGCCGTGAAGGACACGCCGCGCAAAATGGGTGCTTGCGCCTCTTGGTAGCGGAAAAACACCTTGTCAAAGTTCACCTGACCCTGGAGCTGGGGCAGCACCAAGCCCATTCCCGGCTCGGCCTCGGGCGGTACGTTGAGGATATCGCCAATGCGATCTACGGCTAGCAGCACCTCCTGCAGGTTTTGCCACAGCTGCACCAGCCGCAGCAGCGGTCCGGTCACCCGAGCCGTAAACATTTGAAAGGCAATCAGCTGGCCAATCGTGAAGTCTTGGTTGATCACCAGCCGCGCCCCCACCCACAGCAGCAGCAGGCTAGAGAAGCTGGTGAGAAAGTCCCCTAGATGGTTGCTGATGTTGGCCGTGGTATTGGCCCGAAAGCCAGTGCGAACGAAGCGGGCATACAGACTCTCCCAGCGATCGCGGGCGTCTTTCTCTCCGGCGTGGGCCTTTACGGTTTGGATGCCGGTTACCGTCTCCACAAGAAACGACTGGCTATCGGCGCTGCGGTCAAAGGTTTGGTCGAGCCAGCGGCGCAGAATGGGAGTAGATGCCAAGGTAAGCACGGCAAATAGGGGCAGCACGGCCAGGGCGACTGCCGTGAGAGTGACGCTGTAATAGAGCATTACCACCAGGTAAATCACCGCAAAAATGCTGTCAAGCATCACCGTCAAGGCTGTGCTGGTGAGGAACTGACGGATGTCTTCCAATTCCTGCACCCGTGCTACCGTATCCCCCACCCGGCGGGCCTCGAAGTAGGATAACGGCAGCCGCAGCAGGTGGCGAAACAGCTGGGCGGACAGGCTCAGATCCAGGCGATTAGTGGTGTGGGTAAAGATGAACATGCGCAGGATGCCCAGCAGCGTTTCAAAGATGGCCACCGCCAGCAGGGCGATCGCCATCACATCCAAGGTCGGGATGCTGCCCTGCACCATCACCTTATCGATGACCACCTGGGTAATGATGGGGGTCGCCAGCCCCAGAAGCTGCAGGGTAAAGGAGGCCAGCAGCACCTCCCCCAGCAGGCGACGGTAGCGCATCACCGCTGGCAAGAACCAGCTGAGGCCAAATTTTTCCTGGGTTTGGGCCGGCTCTAGCTGCCACAGCTCGCCATTCCAATGCTGTTCCACGGTATCCCGTGGCAGTTGCTCAACGCGCTGATGGGGGCTGTGGGGGTCCGCAATGGTGAGGCGATCGCCCTTGACGGCATACAGCACCACCCAGCGGCGATCGGACGGCCCTGAATCAGACGGCCCTGAAACAGCATCGGCCCAGGGTAGGACAGCCGGCAGTGTGGTTTGGCGCAGGTCGGCCCAAGTCGAAATGACCAGCCGTCGACTCTGCAGCCCCGCTTTTTCAGCGCCGTTAGCCAAATCTCGGGACCGCTGCCCTCGCACTTGGCGCACCATCCAGTCCAGCTTCACGGGAATATCTAGGTGCTGGCACACCATGGTCAAGCAGGCGGCGATCGGGTTGATGTTGGCGACATAGGGGTAGGCCGCATCGACAGCAGGTGCAGGCTCCAGCGCGGGCTGGTACTGCAACCGCAGCGTCGTCCAAAAATTCTGTAGGGGGGTTGGGCTTTGGGCCTTATGGGATGCGCCGTTTTCCAACGCATTGCCTGACTTGCCGCTGAGCTGTGCCACCTTTGTCTCTTCAGCCAGGATATCTCGCCAAAGGGAGCTCTCCCAGCGCAGCACAGTCACCTCACGGCTGGCGGCTCGCGCCTTCCAGTCTTCCAAATTCAGCAAATCTCCAAACCATTTCCCTGCCGTGAGCAGGAGCGACGCCCCGTCGGCGGAGACCAACCGCACCTGTCCGGCAAGAATCAGGTATTGCGCTGGCGCTGGCACCGACCAGATCACCTGGCCCAAGCGGTAGGTCTCATGGCTGGCCTGGTGCTGGAGGCGATCGCGCTGAGCGGCGGTAAGCCACTGCAGCGGTGGCTGATTCCAGTCGATTTGGGCTAGGGTCTCGTCTGGCATTACGGTGTAATCTGAAGCTGAATTGGCAGCGCTTCAATTTTCGCGGCCAGCCACTGCTCAAACAGCTCGTCTATCAAGGCTTGTCTGAGGACATCATCGTCGAGCGAGGCGGGTAGCAACGCTTCAATGCGAAATAATCCCCAGCGCTGGTCCATGGTAATAGGTCCAACTAGCTCTCCCACCGTCGCGTCATCGACAATGGCCCTCAGCGCATCGGGCATAGTCCCACGGCTAACCGGCCCCACCATACCGTTGACAATGCGATCGTCGGTGATGGAATAGTCCTGCGCTAGCGCCTCAAAGCTAGTCTGCTTATCTAGGACTTGATGGCGCAGCTCCTCTGCCATATCTTTGTCCTCAACGATGATGCGCGATAGCACAACTCGGTCCAGGTAAAGCTTGCGCTCTATAAAGTACTGCTGCAGCTTTGGCAGGGCGATCGCCGCTTTCAGCGCCTCGATTTGAAGGCCCGCCCTAGTCTGGTTGTAAAACTGGTCATAGGTAACGTCAGCACTAGCGAGCCACTGCTGGAACGCAGCGGGGTCGCTCAGCTGCTGCTGCTGACGAAAATGGGCTATGGCCTGATCAACCCTGGCATTGTCTACTGTAGGATAGCGCTGCTGCGTCAGGGCTTGATCCAGGACATACTGCCGCACGATTTCGCCAACACACCTCTCGAACGCCTCTCCACGCTGTAGGTATTGAATGGCTTGAGTCAGTGAAATGGACTGCTGGCCAATACGGAGGAATGGAGCTGATGTCATGGTGAGCTGACGATGGACAGCACCATCATTATGCACATATTGGACATTCAGGTAACGGTGCTATAGCAGTCGCCACATCGGCTAGGACAAAGGTGCGTTCTAGACTCCGCGCGGAGCGCGGAGTCTAGAACATTTCACCGTACTCTATCGCTCAACGGGCGCTATACATACGGTAGACGAGCGGCAATGGCTAATGTTCTTACTACTCCAGGGA
>JBARYO010000082.1:0-1756 GCA_049647905.1 Elainellaceae cyanobacterium
GAACCCTATGTTTACTGTTAAAGTTCCGGGAATTTTTTAGACAGGTGAGAAGTAGAGATAACGACACCATTGGCTATGACCACAACAGAAGCAATTCACGGTATCCCAGAGCAGGGACAGCTTGTAGAGGTGCGCGGCCAGCGCTTCGCAGTGACAGATATTCGTGTCTCTGCCTCTCCCACAAACCCAGTTCTGGGAACTGAAGAAAACACGCAGCACCTTGTAAGTCTATCTTCTGTAGAAGATGATGCCCTAGGTGAAGAGCTTCAAGTCGTCTGGGAATTAGAGCCAGGAGCCGCAATTTTTGAGGCGCGCGAGCTGCCCTATCCCGACGGATTTGATTCACCAGAGCGCCTAGAGGCCTTTCTCGACGCGGTGCGCTGGGGGGCAGCTTCTAGCGCTGACGTGCGTAACGTGCAGTCGCCATTTCGTAGCGGCATCGATATCGAAGATTATCAGCTAGACCCGGTGGTGCGGGCTATTCAGATGCCACGGGTGAACCTACTGATTGCAGACGATGTGGGTTTGGGAAAAACCATTGAAACAGGGCTGGTTGCCCAGGAGCTCATTCTACGGCAGCGGGTGCGGCGCATTTTAGTGGTCTGCCCCTCTGCGCTACAGGTGCAGTGGCACGACCAAATGCGCGATAAATTTGGGCTAGACTTTCGTATTGTCAATAGCGATCTGCTGCGGCATCTGCGGCGTAGCCGAGGGCTTCACGTTAACCCGTGGACCCACTACCCCCGGCTAATTACCTCGATTGATTTTCTCAAGCGCGATCGCCCTCTGCGGCTGATGCGGGAGGTGCTTCCTGCTGAGGGAGAGGCCATTTACCCGCGCCGGTTCGACCTGCTGATTGTCGATGAGGCCCACAATATTGCGCCGTCGGCGGGCGGCAACTACGCGGTAGATTCCCAGAGAACGGCGGCTATTCGGCTTCTAGCGCCTCACTTTGAGCACAAGTTATTTCTCACCGCCACGCCCCATAACGGATATTCTGAGAGCTTCACGGCGCTACTCGAATTACTAGATGCCCAGCGCTTTGCCCGGGGAGTGCAGCCTGATGCTGGCCAGCTACAGGTGGTGATGATTCGGCGACTTAAGCAGGAGCTGCCGCCGCGCTGGGACGGTAAACCCCGATTCCCAGTGCGGCGGTTGGAAGCGCTGCCGGTGGATTACACCGCTGGCGAGCGAGAGGCCAATGCAAACCTCAAGCGCTATACGGAACTACGGTGCAGCGGCGCTCGGGACGACAAGGTGGAGCTGACAGCGACAGAGTTTGTGCTGAAGCTGTTGAAGAAGCGCCTGTTTTCATCTCCCCAGGCGTTTCTCACCACGCTTCAGCAGCACGAGCGGACTCTCAAAGCGGGGCGATCGCGATCGCCCCGGCGGCTCTCTAAACCATCGGTATCTATTCTGCGGCGTCAGCTTGACCAGCTCGAAGAAGACTTTGGCGACGATGAAACCTATGAAGCGTCTACCCAAGACGTCGTAGACGCTAGCTCCCGGCTATTCCGAAAGCTCAGCGCTGAGGAGCAAGCACTACTGACACAAATGCAGCAGTGGGCTGAGGCAGCATCTACCCGGCCCGACTCCAAGGCCAAAACCTTACTGGACTGGATTGAGACCCACATTCGCCCCGGCGGGAACTGGTCCGGCCAGCGGGTCATTATCTTCACGGAATATCGCACCACACAAAACTGGCTCTTTAACCTCCTGGGTAGCCAGGGGCTGATTCAAGGCGATCGCCTGATGA
>JBARYO010000083.1:0-3026 GCA_049647905.1 Elainellaceae cyanobacterium
AAACCCTATACGAGCAGCTCGGAGTGCAGGAATACTGGCTGTTTGATCCTAAGGGGGAGTGGATTCCCGAGCAGCTGGTGGGCTATCGGCTGCAGCGCGGCGAGTATGTGCCTATTGACGATGGGTGCAGTGAGCCGCTGAAGCTAAAGCTGACGGTGGAGGGAGCGCTGATTGGATTCTACAGAGAAGACACCGGCGAAAAGCTGCTGGTGCCTGACGAACTGATGGCCGAGCTTGAGCAAGCGCAGCAGCAAGTGGAGCAGGAGCGCCAGCGGGCCGAGCAGGAGCGCCAGCGGGCCGAGCAAGCCGAGCAGCAGATTAAGGCCCTGCAGGAGCGACTGCGAGACCTAGAAGGACAGTGAGGCTTGTCTGCCAAGGCCGCCAGCGTGATAAGTTCATACCAGTTGTGACATCACCAGCTGTAAGGCTGCAGACAGCAACGCTTTACACCATGCTGCCGCGCTGGCCCGACCGCCGTTCTTCTCGCTTTTTCCTAGACCCCTATGGCCGCCACACCCAAAATTATTGTTCTAGACGATGACCCCACCGGCTCCCAGACGGTCCATGGCTGTCTATTGCTGATGCAGTGGGATGTGGACACCCTAGTGATGGGGTTAGAGGACGACTCTCCCATCGTTTTTGTCCTCACTAACACCCGCTCCATGACGCCTCAGCAGGCCAACCAAGTCACCCGCGAGGTGTGCCACAACCTGCGTCAGGCGATCGCCCAAGCAGGTATCCAGGACTTTTTAGTGGTCAGCCGCTCCGACTCCACCCTGCGGGGCCACTATCCGGTCGAAACAGACGCGATCGCCGAGGAGATGGGGCCATTTGACGCCCATTTCATGACGCCAGCCTTCTTTGAGGGCGGGCGGGTCACCCGCGATGGGGTGCATTATTTGATGATGAACGGCACACCAGTCCCTGTCCATGAGACCGAGTTTGCCCAAGACTCTGTGTTTGGCTACTCCCACAGCTACCTGCCCGACTATGTAGAAGAGAAAACCAGCGGACGCATCACCGCAGACCAGGTCGCGGTTTTCCGGCTTGATGACATCCGTCAGGGCACCCGAGACCAGCTGATGGCCCTCAGCGACAATCAATGCGTTGCGGTGGATGCAGAGACCCAGGCGGACCTAGACCGATTTGCCCAGGATGTGTTGGCGGCGGCAGGACAGGGCAAGCGCTTCCTCTTTCGCAGCGCCGCCAGCCTGCTGACGGCCTTGGCCAACCTGCCCCCCCAACCGGTTTCTGCTGAGGCCATGGCCCAGTTCACCGGCCATAAGCCCGGCGCGGTGCTGGTGGGTTCCCATGTGCAGATGACCACAAAGCAGCTCTACCGACTGCTAGAAGACCCGGATACCGTGGGTGTCGAGGTGGATGTGGCCCGTTTGGTAGACGGCACCCCTGAGGACCAAGAGCAGCTGTTGGAATCTACCCTAAGTCAAGCCGAGCAGGCCCACGCCAATGGCAAAACCCCGGTGATCTACACCACCCGACGAGAGCTGACGTTTCCCAGTACCGACGTGCGGCTCACCTTCGGCACGGCAGTATCGGCGCTGCTGATGGATGTGGTGCGGGGTTTGCCGCCCACCATCGGCTACCTGATCAGTAAGGGAGGCATTACCTCCAACGACGTGCTCAGCACCGGGCTGTCTTTGCGCAGCGCCCGGCTCTTGGGCCAAGTCCTGCCAGGGTGCTCCATCGTCCGGACGCCGGAGACTCACCCCCGCTTTCCCAACCTTCCCGTCGTGCTGTTTCCGGGCAATGTGGGCGACGCCGATGGGCTGCTCACGGTGTACCAGCGGCTGCGCTAGGATGATAGGCCAGCTATCTCAATTACCAATTTAGTTTCCAAAACTCAATGAGTGACGAGCATGAGTGACGAGCAGCACCACGATTCTGAATCCCCCGGTATCGATGTCCAGGTGAGCCTATCGGTTGGCGATCGCGTCCGGATTTCAACGCTGCCACCCTACGTCAAAACAGCAGAAACCATGCCCATGCTGCGGCCTTCCCATGTGGTGCAGATGGGGGAGGAAGGCACCGTCATCGACTACCGTCCTGGCAACCACTGGAGCGTTCGCTTTGAGGGGGGGACTTTTCTAATCGACAGTCAATACCTGGAGAAAGTGTAGCGGTGACCTGTCCTCGGGTGCTAATCCTCGGTGGGCAGGGGCGCATTGGCAGCAGGGTTGCTCAGGATATTGTGTATCACACCACGGCTCACGTTGTTGTTACCCAGCGCCGCAAGATCGCCGCAACGGGCAATGCAGCTGGGCTACCGACAGACCGCGCCACCGCGATATCGCTCGACTTGGCAGATAGAGACGCGCTGCAGCAGGCGATCGCCCAAGCAGACCTCGTCATCCACTGCGCTGGCCCCTTTCACCACCGCGATGGCCGCGTCTTGGATACCTGCATTCAACAAGGGGTGAACTACCTGGACGTGAGCGACTGCGTTCCCTTTACCCAACGCGCGCTGGCGCGGCATGATGCTGCCCAAGCCGCAGGCGTCACCGCCATCATCAACAGTGGTGTGTTTCCCGGCCTGTCTAACGCCCTGGTGCGGCAGTGCGTTGAAGCCTTTGACGGGGTTGGGGATGAGCCATCAGATATTTTTTTGGGCTACGTGGTCGGAGGCTCCGGCGGGGCTGGGGTGACGGTACTGCGGACCACGTTTTTAGGACTGCTCAATCCCTTCAACGCTTGGATCGGCGGCCAGTGGCAGCAGCGGTGGCCCTACCGCGATCGCCAAATCATCACCTTTCCGCCCCCCTTCGGGGCCGTGGGCGTCTACTGGTACGAGGTTCCTGAAACCCTGACGCTAGTCAACTCATTCCCCGTGCAGAGCGTGGTGACCAAGTTTGGCTCAGCCCCCGACCTCTATAACCGTCTCACTGGCCTGGTGGCGCGCTGGTGCCCCAGCGCGTTGCTGAAGCAACCCCAAGCCGATGCCTGACAGGTTAAGAGAATAGACCAGTAGTCAAGGGGTGCAAAAACGGTGTAGGAAAGAGCTATTGACC
>JBARYO010000084.1:0-2743 GCA_049647905.1 Elainellaceae cyanobacterium
GTATGGAGCGGCGTTAACAAGTAGAGGTAGGTGATGTAGTCACTCATGCGATCGCGTTACTCCCCACAATAATTGCCCGTAATTCAACGTCTCAATCATCTTGCTCTGCTTACTCCCCGCTGGCACCAGCCGCCGCACCTCTGGCAGTTCGTCAAACACATACACTGTTCCCGGCGGCACAAATGCTCGCTGCGGCAATAGTCCAAACTGCCGCGATCGCTCTTCCGACGTGGGGTTTCGCTTACGCCACACCTGCGACACCCCGCCCCAGAGCAACTGCTTATCCCCCGCGCACCCTGCCAATTGTTCTCGCCAGTAGTAAGGGCATAGGCCGTATGTCAGGTCATGCTCTTCAGCCTGTGCCAATCCCGGCGTCATTACATAGGCCCTTGTTTTCGCCTGCGCCGCTGGTTTCGCGGGTTCTACAAACGACTGTAGAGCATCCCACTGCTTCGGAGCTTGTTTCAGCGGTGTGACCACAGCCCGATGCCCTTCCCCGCCCAGACGAATAGCAGAACGCTCCAAATCATTTAGCTCTTGTCTAAGCTTATCTGCCGCTTTGCCGGCTGGAAATGAGCGATCCACATCTAGACCCACTACGAATCCCCATCCCGGCTCCATTCGCACTGCCACTTCAGTAAAATAGCCTTCCGACTCACGCACCTGTCGCTGTCCAGATTGCATATGGATATGAGGCAGAACCTGTATCTCCCACGGGTCGCGGCGAACCCAAGAATCAGTTTCAAACGGACCTAATTCAGCTTCAAACGCAGCCTTGTCTAAACGTGGTTGTCCGTTCAAATAGGCTTTTAGGGCTTGAGCATGGATCCAAGGGTCGGACTCTCCACAGACCACGTAGCGCTCCCCAGATTCGTTGGGGGCAACCGCGCCTTGCAGCACCATGGGGCGCGGTGCAGTGCTGAAGCCCAGCAGGTCAGCATCTTCATCGCTGCAGGGCTGCAGCCGTACCAGTGCTTCCCAATCATCTGCGGCTTGCTTCTGGTCTGGGCTCGGTTCAGGCTCACTGGGATGACGCTGGCGAACGGCCACCAAATCTTTGGGGGTGGAAAACCAGAGGTTGCCCTCTGGGTCTTGTAAGAAGGGACCGACAAACGATAGGTTTCGGTGCCTATTCTCCTTTCCATCTCCGTAGTAGGGCAGCAGCGATCGCATCGCTTGAAACACGGTGATGGGCATGGGGGGAAACAAGCCCTTGGCCCAAGAGCCTTCGCCGGGGCTGAAGGGTTTTGCCTCGCGGAAGAGGAGCACATCTAAGGGGGTGATGTTAAACCAGTGCATGGCATTATCTCCGGGCTAACGTGGGCTGGCGATCGCCGTCGGTCTGGGCTGCTGGCCTTTGCCAGGCCTGACGCTGCACCATCTTGTCCACCCAAAAAGCGGTGAAACGAAGCAGATAGCCCAAGTCTCTAGTGGTTGCGCCTAGCGCATTGCCGTCTGCTGCCGCCCCATGCACCCAATGAGCCCAGGCATTCAGCCAAGCCATCATTGGCGCTTTGAGCGCTGCCACCGTCTCTGTATCATCCCGCCGCTCCATAATTACCTCGGCGGCAAGGGCAAACAGCGCTGGCGCATCCACATTAACGCGCTTCGGTAGCTCCTCCGCAAGCCGGTGGAGAACAGGCGCAAGCTTATCGCCCAGGCTCTCGTATTGCTGCGCGATCGCCCACCATTGTTCTAACAGCGAACCCTTCATAAGCGCTTCTAAGGTGTTGCCGCCGCCATAGATGACCCGGAAGCAGAGGCCGTCTTTACCCATCATTTTTTTAGCCCGGTCTTTCTCAGCACTCCAGAGGCTTTCTAATACGGTGGGAAGCGGCACACTCTTATGGGCAATGACAATGCCCATGCTCATGGTGGCTGTGTTGCCCATGGTGAATAGGGGACGGTTGGGAATTCCTGGTTTAGTTGTTCCTGGCCTGAGTTGCCAGTAGCCGCTGCCACTACCTTCACCGTGAAAAAACTCATCGCCTGGATCGTCAGCCCCGCGCCAAGCCGCCCGCAGCGATCGCAGATACTCTGGTAAGTCTTCTATGGGCAGCACTGCCATCACGTCATCGCCGCCACTGTAGATCACCTTGCCGCAGCAGCGCTGTTCAGTGAGATAGGGGACCAGACGATTCGAAAAATCGAGTAGGGCGCGGTTGAGGCCCACGTGGGTAGCTGGCCCCATGCGCTTTTGCTCACGGCACAGGTCAGCGAGTCCTGCTGGCTTGTTGGCAATGGCTGCTTTAACGAGGTACGCCTCATACGTCTCTAGTTTGCTGCCTGAAATATACTGGCCCATGCTATCCCCATCGGCCAACACAATAGCCCACCAATCTGATGGGCTCCCGCCCGTCAAGCCCGTCCGCTGGTGAGCTTGGTCAACAGCGTGGCGAAGCTTGCTAACGTCGCTGTCACCGCGATCGCCTTGCGCTTTGTCGAGGCTCATATCTTCAGCGAGCCATTTGCTGGAAAACATCACGCCGTTGAAGTTGTGGCCGCTGCTGTTGTTTGGGTTGATTTGACAGTCTGTCTGGACGATGTATGTAGGGCGACCTTTTGTACGAGCCGCAAAGCGCTGCCGCTTTGCCTCAGCAGTGTCGCCATCGAAAGCCTGCTTAATTTCCTGGGCTAAAGTGGTCCAATAGGTGCTCAATATGGACCCCGAGCAGCTTGCTTCCCGCATAAAGCGCGCTGCCGCGATCGAGCTGAGGTTGGGGAAGCGCACCAGATAATCGTA
>JBARYO010000085.1:0-1895 GCA_049647905.1 Elainellaceae cyanobacterium
GATTCCGGCTATCTCGATCTCGTCGCTCATCGTTTCACCTTACCGAGACTCCTGACCCAAAATCCCTAAACCTTCGTTAAATTCCTGGGACGGTTACACCCGGATATCTCACGAGCGAAGAGGGGTCGGGGCCAAAAACCAGCGAGAATGTAATAACCACAAGACATTCAGCGGTTTATCAAGATGCCCCCGACCCCAACAGAGTGTAACGTGCCGAGCTACGCATTTGGCCGCTTGAGCAAGCGGAAAATCATGGCTGACTTCAGCGGCGGGGACATCACCAGCGATGGCGGATTGCTGCTGATTCGAGAAATCGACAACATGTATCGCATCAGCGAGCGACTGTCCGAGTGCTTTACGGATCATCGGGACGCCAGCCGGGTGCAGCATGAATTGAAGACGCTCATCGCCCAACGGCTGTATGGGTTGGTGCAAGGGTATGAAGACCTGAATGACCATGACGACTTGCGTCATGAGCGTCTCTTTGGGGTAGTCCTGGGTCAGCTCGAGAGTCAGCATCCACGGTGCGCGCCGTTAGCGGGCAAGAGCACGCTCAATCGCCTAGAGCAAGCAATGCATGTCTCGAGTGACCTCTCCGATGCCCGCTACGTGAAAATGAGTCTGGACCCGGCTGCGGTGGAAACGTTACTGGTCGAGCTATTTATCGAGCAGATGGAGCGCGAGCCGACGCGCATCATTCTGGATATGGATGTCACCGATGACCCCACCCATGGCCATCAGGACGGCACCGCCTTCAATGGCTACTACCAGCATGAGTGTTACACGCCGTTACTGATCTTCTGTGGCCGGCATCTGTTGAGTGCGAAACTGCGTCCAGCCAATGTGGACCCCGCTGCAGGCGCTTTGGAAGAACTCCAACGCATCATCGCTCACCTTCGAGGGTCTTGGCCCCAGGTGACGATTATCGTCAGAGGCGATAGTGCCTATAGCCGAGACGACATCATGAGCTGGTGCGAGAGCCAAAGCCAGGTGGACTTTGTCACCGCCCACAGCAGCAATGCCCGCTTGCGTCACTTGAGCTGGTCCCTCGAACAACGCGCTAAAGCCGCTTACGAGGCTCAGTGCCAAGCCGTCGCCAGGTCCCTGGAACCCTTACTGGGACAGACGAGCGCCGAGCTATCAGCCGAACTCAACCGTTTGGTTCCCTCCCAGGTGTGGTATCAATCGTTGAGCTATCGCACCGCTGAGTCTTGGAGCCAAGAACGGCGCGTCGTTTGCAAGCTCACCTATGATGGCAACGGGCCACGCCGCCATTTTGTGGTCACCTCCTTGAGCGCTGAGCAGGCCCATCCCGCTCACCTCCACCGCGATTATTACTGTCCCCGAGGGGAGATGGAAAATCGCATCAAGGAGCATCAACTCGACTTGTTTAGTGACCGCACCTCCACCCATGACTTTGAGAGCAATCAGCTCCGTCTCTGGTTTTCTTCTTTGGCCTATATTTTGATGCAAGCCTTGCGTCTCAAGGCCCTCGCCCACACGGAACTCGCTGATGCTCAGTTCGGCACTATTCGACGCAAACTGCTTAAGCTCGGCGCTCAGGTGCGCATTTCAGTTCGGCGTATCCTAGTGGCTTTTAGCTCTGCGTCTCCCATACAAGCCATTTTTCACGCCGCTTATCAACAGCTACAGCGCCTCCTTCAGTCGGGATAGGGCCGCCATGGCGGTCTCTCGTTTCCCCCAGTCCCCGGTCGTTGGTTAAGGGTCAAGAAGGTGCTTCGGCACCCTGGCTTTGCCGTGCTTTGAAACGGGACATCCTGGCTAAATCCCCTCCCAAGAGAATGCCTTAGGCCCAATTGAAGGCAAAAATTTGTCCTGCCACCGACAATCTCTTCCCTCATCCCACTGTTCAGGTCTTACCGGGTGAGGGGGCC
>JBARYO010000086.1:0-8040 GCA_049647905.1 Elainellaceae cyanobacterium
GTGTAGCATAGCCGCATTAGTTCCGGGACATTGATGAGGACGAGCCTATCTCTTCTCAACCGCGAGCCCCGGTGGACAGGCTACGCCAGTACCGCCTAAGCCACAATAGCCACCCGGATTTTTGGCGAGGTATTGCTGGTGGTAGTCTTCAGCAAAGTAGAACTCAGGTGCCTCTAGAATTTCAGTTGTGATACTGCTGTAACCTGCTGCATCGAGCTGCTCTTGATACGCGCTCTTGGACGCCTCAGCAAGCTGCTTCTGCTCTGCTGAGTAGGTATAGATACCGGAGCGGTACTGGGTTCCAGAATCATTGCCCTGGCGCATCCCTTGCGTCGGATTATGGCTTTCCCAGAACAATTTGAGCAAGTCAGAATAGCTGATCACTGCGGGATCGTAGACGACATGGACGACTTCGTTATGTCCTGTCGCTCCTGAGCAGACTTCTTGATAGGTTGGGTTGGGGGTATAGCCTGCCGCGTAGCCTACAGCTGTGGTGTAGACGCCATTTTGCTGCCAAAAGCAGCGCTCTGCGCCCCAGAAGCAACCGAGGCCGAACATGGCGATCGCCATACCCTCGGGGTAGGGAGGCTTGAGGGGATTGCCATTGACAAAGTGCTTATTAGAAATCGGCATCGGGATATCTCTGCCAGCAAGCGCCCGGTCTGGCGCAGGCATTTCTGCTTTTTTTCCAAGTCCAAATAGTGCCATTAAACCTTTCTCTGGTGAATCGTGACTGCAGTTAATCTATTGTCTTATCTTAATGGGTCACTCAAGGTGCCACAGCGGGAACTCAGTAAGGATATCCCCACCGATCGCAGTTTTCTTTGGCCGCTAACCCGGTAACCCGTAGCGCGATCGCCTCGCTGATATCAATGCCATCGACTCGCGCATCGTCGAAACTCACATCTGTGAGGTGGGTTCCACGAAAAATCGCCTGCGATAAGGTTGCGCCCTGAAATGTTACACCCTGCAGCCTTGCCCCTCGGAAATCAGCACCGGCGAGGTTTGAACCCGCGAAATCGACGTTGTACAAGCACGTTCCGTTGAGATGAGCCTGCTTCAAGTTAGCCAGTCGGAGGGTGGTGTTGTAGAAATGGGCTCCGGCACATTCGCAGTCCTGCAGACTAGCTCGATCCAGCTGGGCCTCGTGAAATGAGACCTCAGACAGGATCGCTTGGGTCAGCTGAGTCTGATACAGCTTGGCTCCGACTAAGGTTGCCCGCGTCAGGTTTGCCCGAAATAGGTTTGCCCCCGTCAGGTTTGCCCCAGCGAGGGTGGCATGGTGAAGATTGGCGTATCGCAGGTCAGCGCCAATTAAATTGGCGTCATCGAGGATGGCTCGTGGCAATGTGGCGTGCTGCAGCTGAATTGCCACCATGTCGGCGGCAACCAGGCGGGCCTGCGTCAAGTCAGCATTGCGCAGATCGGCGTTAGTGAGAGTCGCCTGGGTAAGGTTGGCGTGGGCAAGGCTGGCCCCATCTAAATTTGCGCCGGTCAAGTCTGCCCGCTCTAAATTGAGTTCATTGAGCGTATGCCCGCCCAAATCGCTGTGGCTCAAGTCGGGCCAGAGATCGGGATGGTGATGTCGCCAGCTGTCCCACTGCCGTGCCCCCCGCTGAATTAGCCCCAGCTGCCCTGCGATCGCCATAATTCTCTACTCGACCATCCCGTCAAGCTGCGATCGCCCACGGACGTTTTCCATGGCGGCGAGTGAGGCACGGGACGCCGCTAAAATATCTTGTTCTGCTCCGCCGAGATACAGCCGGCCAAAGCTTCCCACTGCCGAAATGCGCAAAATATTGATTAGCGCTGCTTTTTCAGCTTCGTTGGCGGCCAGGGCCACAAATGCCGCAGGCTGGACTTCTAGCACATACAGGGTTTGCCCTGCCAGAATCATATTGCCTCGACGCACGCGGTTGATTAGCTGAGTATGGTGGGCATCAATGTTGCGGATGATCTGACTTGAGACAACCTTGGGCGTGAGGCAATCGGTCGCTTTGGCTCCAATGGCATTTAAAATTGCCTGTCCTGCTGCCTTCGTATCGCTCTGTCGAGAGGAGTGGACCTCCAGCAACCCATATAGGCGCTCAATCATCAGCACCCCTGGTCGAACTGATGCCGACTTGAGGGCGACGTCCATTAGCCGGTTGACTTCGATGCCGGGGGAAATTTCAATCCAAAGCGATGAATCTCCAGGGAGCGGCAGAAAGCCTTGGGCTTCGGTGCCAAGGTAGGCCGCATGTTGGTGCTGGAGACTGTCAATATAAACGTAGCTGCGAAGATCAACGCCCAAAGTAACCCCAGTACCTTTTCCTTTTGAGTGCTCTATAGTCGCCTCATGCCAAGACTCAGTATAGGGGGTGGGGGGATGCCCTGGCTATGGTAGGAGAAACTATGGAGATAAAAGCGAGCAAATAAATTTGTGCCTGCTCAGGTGAGCCCGTGCCTAGGCAGGCCACAATGGGAGGCGGTGGCCCGTCGACGGGGCTACAGCATTTGCTATACGTAACTATTGCTCAGCATAAGGTGTACAGCTACGCTTTACTTTTCAAGCTGAGTTACCAGCCGCTTGCCGCTTTATCTAAAACATAGGAGGCCACATTTTCAATTTGCGCTTCACTCAGTCGGCCTTTAAACGCAGGCATTGCCAGCTTACCGTTGGTGACCTGATACTTAATCGCTTCTAAAGACGCCATATCATACTTTTCTAGGTCTCCCTGTTTGAGGGTTTTAGCGCGGTTGACGACGTTGTTACCTCCCATGTGGCAAGAGGCACAGCTGTTGGAGAAAACCTTGGCACCATCGGCTAAATCTGCCGCTGCTGCTACTGGGATAACGCTGAACAGAACGAGGGCGATCGCTACAACACAGGCTGACAATCGTTTCAAAATAGACTCCTTCTTCAAAACTCACAGGATCTGCTTCATCATGAGTAAAAGACTCAATGGATGTCAAAAGACGCGGCGTCAAACATTACGAAGTATTAATACGGCGTTTTTCATTCTAGAAGAGGACGTCATGCAAGTTCAGCTGCTATATTTGCGTGACTAACCTGTTGTGCGAACAGGGATTTGCAGGCATCAGAAAAAATGGTCTGCTTATTAAGAGCATGGCCTGCTGGACAAACTAGCATGGCGAGGCAATCTGTATTCGGCTCTCAGTCGCGATCGCAAGCGTCAAGCCAATAATCCTAAGAATTCTAAATTTGCACGGTGGTTTCTATTGAGAGCGATTATTCTTGTGCTTAGTCTACAGCCCTAGAATAATGCGAATTCGAAAAAGTGCGGCCAAGCTCCCTCCCAGCGAGCAAGAGCGCTACGTCAATGCTCTAAAAGCTCTCAAGAGCGATATCGTCGAGACCCTAGATGATGGAACAGCCGTGAGCCGCTACGACCAGATTGTAGCGCTGCACCTAGGCGTAACGCGGCGATTCATTGGTGACACTCAGCTGATAGACGGCGGTCATCGGCGGCCCGCTTTTTTGCCATGGCACCGTCAATACTTAGCGACTCTTGAGCAAGCGCTGCGCACCATCGACCCCCAGGTCTCTGTTCCCTATTGGGACTGGCTCGATCTTGACGGGACAGAAAACGTCATCTTCCAAGACAGCTTTTTGGGGCCGTCGGGGAGTGGTCCTGGGTTTGTAGGCCCTGTTCCTTCAGGGCACTTCACCCGCGATAATGGCTGGCCCTTGATCAACGAGATACACCGCAATAGCGTAACAACGGACCTGCGGGGCACAAGCTTACTCCGCAACACCCGGTTAGATTTTGCCTCTAGTTTGCTGCCGACGGCAGTGCAGATCGAGCAGGTGATGCAGCTCGAAAGCCTCGAAGCCACCTTTCCTCAGCGGGGCTTTTCTCAAGAACTAGAAGTGACGCTTCACAACCCTCCCCACGGATGGGTGGGCGGCACCATGGGCGGCATGAGTTCGCCCAACGACCCCATTTTCTTTCTACACCACGCCAACGTAGACCGGCTGTGGGCGGAGTGGCAAGCCGACGGCCACGCTGGACCAAGCTTCTATCCTGAAACCGTTGCCCCTGATGGTTCAGGGCGGCCCACGACCGGCCATGCCCTGCGGGACGCCATGTGGCCCTGGGATGACGGTCAAGCCCGCACCCTCGACTCCCTCAACCCCTATTTACCTGATACCTCGGGTGTGGTTCGCCCTCTGGATGTCATTGACGTTCAGGCAATGAACTATGTCTACGATACGCTGCTGCCTGTACTGAATATCGGCCAGACTATTAGCGATATTCAGCTTGCTGATACTGACGATGAGCAAGGCTTTCGCATCATACTGCAGCAGGCCGGGCGCTATCGAATAGAGAAGCAGGGAAGCTCTAATGCGTTGATGCAGCTGTATGGCCCTGACGGCTGGGAATTTATGATCCAGGACCAGGGGGCTGGCTTTGTGAGCCGCGAGGTTGACCTGCAGACCGGGACATATTTCGTTGTGCTTCAACCGGCAACGGCGGCGGATATTGGCGTTGTCAGTCTGTCGCTACAGCAGCAAGATGTGGTAGAACCGACGGTTCTGTTAGCGCTAAATGCAGCTCCACTGCAGGCTAATATAGGCCGCAACGGAGAGGTCGATGTTTACCGGTTTGTGGTTGAGACGTTGGGAGAATACACAATCGAGACTGAAGGTCAGACCGATGTGCTGATGTCGCTGTATGGTCCCAACAACCGCAATAGCTTGGTGATTCAAGACGACGACAGCGGCGAGGCTAGAAATGCCCGTATCAGCAGCCGGTTGACGGCGGGAACCTACCACGTTGAGGTCCGACACTACTTTCCAACAGGCCGAGGCACATACGCAATCTCGGTACAGACCGACAGGATCACAACGCCTGATGATTTAGTCATCGATGGCCCCGAGGTGCAGGGAGAAATTGGCATTCCCAACGAGAGCGATCTCTACCGATTTAGCGTTAGTCAACCTGGGACATATACCATTGAGACCTCCGGTAGAACGGACACCTTTTTGAGCCTGTTTGGCCCCAACAGTGAAACCACCCTCATTGCTCAAGATGATGACAGTGGACCTGGCCTGCTCTCACAAATTCAGCAAACCCTAGAGCCGGGTCAATATTTTGTGCGGGTGCGCCACTACAGCGCTCTGAGTACAGGGCCGTATGGCATTCGTCTGTCGTCCTAGGCAACAAAAAAGGCGCTACGCAATGTAGCGCCCGACAACATGGAGGCAGATGGCGCGATCGCCTACTGAACGTCGCCTTTCTCAACGAGGTGTGCTTCTAAGAACCACAGCCGCATGTCAGCCGTGCGGGAGATCTCGGTGTAGAGATCAGCGGTATCCTGGTCCCCTAGCTCGTCGGTGGCATCAATGGCTGAGCGCAGGTGGGCGGCGTAGGTGCTGTAGCGCTCAGCTAAGGCCACCACATGCTCCCGGCCTGTGACGATGTCGTAGGGGTATTCTTCCAAGATGGATTCTGAGGCGGCGATGCGGGCGGTGCCCATGGCGGTTCCGGCCAGGGCTGTGACACGCTCAGCCACCATGTCCACATACGCTTCTAGCTCACCGGCAAGCTCATCAAACAGCTCATGGAGTTGGTAGAAGTTCATACCCTTGACGTTCCAATGGGCTTGCTTTGCCTGGGTCTTGAGGTCTAGCGTTGTCGCTAGGGTTTTGTTGAGGTGCTCAATTACCGAAGTGCGCACCTCGACGGGGAGATCGATGCGGGTTGGATACCGACGGCTAGCGGCTTTAGCGGTGGCGTTGCGAGGTGTGGTTGCAGTCATAGGTTTGGCTCCAAGTGGGTTTGTAAATCCTTTTGATAAGGCAATATCTGTAGTCTATAGCGACTAGGCAATAGTATTAGCCTGTGGTGCGACAGGGTGCTGTAGCTGTTGAGGCACTGATAAGACTGCGACTACAGAATTACTCTGCTCAAGGGCAGATGAGGTATTAGCGCGATCGCTTCACTTGAATTAATCATACTCATAATGACTTCGCTTTGCAAGCCATTACAAAACGCTGAGTCACTGCCTGACTTCTGTGGCAGTGACTCAGCGCTGGCGCTTCAGGAAAAGAGGCTTAGCTCGACAGAATAGCGGGACGCACGTCTTTGAGTAGGCGAATCACGCCGACAAATACCGTGAAGAACTCCAGCCGACCTAAAAACATGCCAACAATTTGAGTCCACAGTAGTCCTGGCGGGGCATCAGCCGCCGTGACACCGACCGAGAGACCCACGGTCCCCATAGTGCTGGCATATTCAAACAGACTTTCCTGTAGGGAATAGCCATAGGCCGCAATAATAGTGCTGCCTATGAGGTAGGTCACCAGATACAAAAACACGAATACGCCGACCTGACGAATCTGCTCATCGTTAAGAAACCGCCGCTGTTCGCTCTGCCAGATGTGGGGCTCGCTGACGGCTTGCTGCGGCAGCATCATGCGTCGCACTTCCCACAAAAGGCTGCGGTACAGGATATAGATCCTCAGCTGCTTGATGCCGCCCGCCGTGGACCCGGCCCCACCGCCAATTAGCATCAGGCCAATCATGACGATCCAGCCCAAGCTGTTCCAGTCGGTGTAGCCCACAGTCGAGAATCCGGTTGTTGACAGCGCGGTGATTGTCTCAAATAGGGCCACCCGTATGGCCTTGCCGGGCTCAGGGTAAACCAAGGGCATTACCCCGAAAAGCAAGATCAGCGCACAGAGGGGAATGACCAACGCCTGCAATCGCACCTGCCCGTTGCGCAGCACTGCCGCGAACTTTCCAGTCAGCAGTAGATAGCCGGTAACAAAATTTAGGCCACCCAAAATCATCAGTACCAGAGTAACCGCCTCGACGGCGGGGCTGTCCCAATAGCCGATGGAGTCAGGTCGAGTGGAGAACCCCCCGGTGGAGAGGGCCGCAAACGAGTGATTAACGGCATCAAACCAGCCCATACCCGCTAGCCACAGCGCCACAATGCCTACTGCAACATAGCCGCTGTAGATGCCCAAAACCAGCTTGGCCGATCGCTGTACGTTGGGCGCAAGCTGCTCACTGCGACCCTCGGCAGTGCTCAACCCTGACCCTGCCGGTCCAGTAATCGCGCTAAGGGTAATGATGGCAAGACCCGCCCCACCAATCAGCTCAATGGTGCTGCGGTAGAGCAGAATGAGGCGCGAGGTTTGGGTGACATCCACTACAGATAGACCGGTTGTGGTCCAGCCGCTGGTGGCCTCGAATACTGCTTGGGTGAGGGTGAGGCCGTCTAATAGAATGAAGGGCGCTGCCCCAAACACCACCGCTAAAAGCCAGCCCAGCACCACCACCACGGCACCCTCTTGTAGCGTCAAGCTCACGGTAGATTTGGGCGCTAGCCGCCACATCAGACCGCCCAGCAGACAGAGCAATCCGCCCGGCAGCAAGAGCCCCCAAGCGATCGCCATCTCCTCAGGGTAAGCAATGAGCGCAATCAGCGGTGCTAGAATTCCTAGACCCGCAATCAAACAAATCAACCCCGTGTAGCCAATGATGGCGCGGTAACGCTGCCGCAAATAAGCCGTATAGCGCATCTAAATCTCCTTTCCCATAATGGCCCGCAGGGCAGGACCGACCTGGGGGGTTTCGCTCACTAGCACAACGCGATCGCCCGCCTCTAGCGTCGTGTCAGCCTGAGGGACAAAGGCCCGTCCACGCCGGATGATGCAGGCCAAAAGTGCGCCTGTCAGCGTTAGGGTCTGGACCGACTGCCCAACGCCGGGTGAGGACTCCTGCAGCGCCAGCTCTGAAACAGAAACATTGCCATCTGCCACCGGCATCAGAGTTTTGATAGTTTCGTAATCAGCCTGTTGCTCAATTAGATTACCCAGCACCTCCGTGGCCGAGAATGCTAGGTTTATCCCCAGCTTTTCGAACAGGCTGCGGTTGTCTGGGTCATTGACTAAGGCGATGGTGCGCGGCACGCCGTAGCGCTTCTGGGCAAACTGACAGGCGACGAGGTTGTCTTGATCCTGGGGCGTTAGCGCCAGCAAGACATTGGCTTGGTAGGCATTGGCCGCTTCTAGTAGAGCAGGGT
>JBARYO010000087.1:0-2834 GCA_049647905.1 Elainellaceae cyanobacterium
CCGACAGCAAATCCCTGTCCACACCCCGCTAAAACACCAGCACGTTTCAGGCATTTTCCGTGGCAATTTTCTCTCTGGATTAGCAGTGTCATCATCCCGGCCCTGCTGGCGCAAACCGCCGCAGCGCAGAGCGTGATTGATGGCCTGCCACCCCCGCCATCCATTCCAGATCTCGACGCGCCAGCGCCAGTGCCAGAAGAGCCTGCCAACAGCCTGGATCTCCCGCCAACCAACTCCGCATTACCCTATCGAGTTTTAGTCAATAGCGATAGTCCTTTTCTGCTAGAGCAAGTTCGCCGAATTGAGCCCACGGCCATCTTCGAGCGCTATCAAGGCCAATCCGTTATTCTGGCAGGGCAGTTCGATCAGCGGGCGCTAGCACAGCAGCAAATTGATGCTTTGGCGGCTCAAGGGATTGGAGCTGAGATTGCAGTTGCCTCAGAGACGATCGCCACCATCGGCACGGGGGCTACTGCGGGCGACGCTGTCCGCTCTGATGCCCCATCTAATCCCCAGCTTAGCGCCAGCTCTAACAGCGATGAGTTTGCGCGGCCTGGATCTAGCATCGGCACCAGTGCAGCCTCCAGTCCTCTTCCACTGCCGCCCGCCGATCTGGGGCAAACCCCCGCCACTCCGCAGACAACAATTACCGACCCATCACTCAATTCGGCTGCAGCTTTAGTCCAGACTGCCGACCCAGTAGAAGCCCCCACCCCAGCACAACCTACCGTTCGTCCAAGCCCCATTGCTCAGCAGAGACCATCAGAACCCGTCAGCAGCGACTACTACATTGTGGTCCCCGGAGACGCCAACGCCCTCGATCGCATTCAAGGGCAAATTGCGCTGTTAGGGGCCAATCCCGAGGCGATCGCCCAGCGCGACGAGCCACTGGGACCACATCTACTGGTTGGCCCGTTTGTCAGTCGTCAATCTGCCACCCGGTGGAACGAATTTCTGCGGGACTTTGGGATGGATGCCAGGGTTTACTATCGCCGCTAGATAAGCAATTAGACCCTGAAGATGCCGCTATCAACTGCTTCCACCCTGCCTCTTGCAGACTGCCAATACCGTCAGCGCCTTGTCGTCAGCGCCGCAGAGATGCAGGCAATAGAATCCCGTGTTTTCGATGCGGGAATGCCAGTTGCCGCACTGATGGAGAAGGTTGCTGGGCAGATTGCCGAGCGGATTGTGACCCAGTATCCCCAGCCATGCGCCATACTCGTGGTCGCTGGGCCAGGGCACAACGGCGGTGATGCCCTAGTTGTGGCGCGGGAGCTGCACCATCGGGGCTATTCGTTTTGCGTCTGTAGCCCTTTCGCTGGAAAGCTGTCTGGGCAAAAAACGTTAACAGGGCAGCATGCCCGTTACGCCAAATCCGTCGGAATTCCGTTCATTGCTTTAGAGGATGTTGCCAGTCAATCGCCAGCGGTAGTCATCGACGGGCTGTTTGGCTTCGGTCTCTCTCGACCTATTGAGGGCGATCTGGCTCAGCTCGTGGGTGATATCAATGCTTTAGATGCGCCGGTAATCAGCATCGACCTGCCCTCAGGAATTCACACCGACAGTGGATCCCCTCTAGGTGAGGCAATATATGCCAGCCACACGCTATGTCTGGGGCTGTGGAAGCGGGCCTGTCTACAGGAGCAGGCACTGGCTTATTTGGGTGACGTCTCGCTAGTTGATTTTGATATTCCGGTGGCGGCAATTGAGGCTGTTTTAGGGCAGCCCCAGCTTGTGCGGATTACACCAGACGCCGTGGCAGCGGCGCTGCCGCTGCAGCGATCGCCAACAACCTATAAGTATCGAGAGGGACACCTATTGCTGGTGTGTGGGTCCGAGTCTTACCTAGGGGCAGCCCTATTGGCAGGGCTGGCTGCTCGAGCTAGCGGGGTGGGTATGCTCACCATTGCGGTGCCCCAAGCTCTCAAACCACTGCTCGCGATGCAGATTCCCGATGCAATTACCGTAGGTTGCCCTACTGAAGCCGGGGCGATCGCAGCTTTTCCCGATGGATTTGACCTGAGTGCCTATAGCGCCATCGCCTGCGGACCTGGTTTGACGCAGCGCAACAAGATTGTGCCTGCCGTAGTGGCAGCGCCAGTCCCCTTACTGCTAGATGCAGATGGGCTAAATCAACTGGCAAAAATGGATGTAGCCACAACCCTGTCGCAGCGAAACACCTACACAGTACTCACGCCCCACGCCGGGGAGTTCAAGCGGCTTTTTCCAGACTTAGGCGGTGAGCAAATGGACCCGATTGCTCGCGCTCAGCAGGCGGCCCAGAGGAGTCGTAGCACCATTGTGCTGAAAGGAGCCTGTACCGTAATTTCCGCCCCCAACGGAAACACTTGGCTCAACCCCCACAGCACACCGGCCCTAGCCCGTGGCGGCAGTGGCGATGTGCTGACGGGACTGGTGGGCGGACTCATGGCCCAATTAACAGCGCGGGGGAACCCCATTGAGAATGCCCCTTGGAGCGGCGCATGGTGGCATGCACAAGCGGCCCTCGCCTTGGCGCAAGACCGGGGTGTCTTGGGGGTAGATGCCCACCAGCTGGCCATGCAGCTTGTGCCACAATTGGCCCTTTTCCTCAGGGGGCAGCGCTGATGGTAGAGCGCCTGCAAAAGCTCCTGTCGCAATGGGGTATTGCCTCCCGCCGCAAGGCAGAACAGCTCATTGTTGAAGGGCGCGTCTGCGTTAATGGGCAAAGGGCTCACCTGGGGCAAAAGGCAAACCCCGAACGCGATCGCATTGAGGTAGATGGGGTGGCAATCGCACCCCAGAATCGCCCTCAATCGCTCTATTTTCTCTTGAATAAACCAAAAGGCGTGGTC
>JBARYO010000088.1:0-3250 GCA_049647905.1 Elainellaceae cyanobacterium
GGCTGGATACCAAATCCAGCAATGGATACGTTGGGAAAAAGTGTAGGTTCGGAGACAAACATTAGCGTACTCCTAATAGTTGGATGGTACCAGAGCGGAGGTAAGGTAGTATGCAAGGCTAGCCGAGCAGGAAATAATCAGATTGCCTTATCTCGCTCACACTTTAAAGTGATAGTTCTCCTGTATTTGTGACCTACAGAGAGAGATAAGAAATTATTCAGTATTGTGAATTCTATGCTGTAAATTCGCTTGAAGATAGCTTATTAACCCGGTGGACCAAACCGATAGCCCTTACCGTAGACGGTGTGAATGAGCGATGGCTCTCCTAAAGCCTCTAGCTTGCGTCGCAGCAGACGGACCTGCGCCGCCAAGACATTGCTCGATTGAGGATCATCCTGCCAAACCTGCTGGTAAATGGCCTCATGGGATAGTAACTGGTCTGGATGACGCATGAAGTGCGCCAACAGACAGCTTTCTTTTTCCGATAGCTCAACGGTGCGATCGCCACGATGAGCCAACTGGTTCGCTCGATCGAGAGCTAGGTCCCCAAGCATTAAGCGTTCGGAGACCTCAGCAAATAGCATGGGTGGACGGCGTAGTAGAGCCCGCACCCGCGCCAGCAACTCTTTTAGCTCAAACGGCTTTACCAGATAGTCATCGGCCCCGGCATCTAAACCATCCACCCGATCATCAACGGTGTCCTTTGCCGTAAGGAAGAGAACTGGCGTCACATGGCCTTGGGCTCGTAGCGATCGGCACAGCTCCAAACCGCTCTGCCCCGGCAGCATCCAGTCTAAAATCAGCAGATCATAGACCTCCGCTGCCGCCAACTGACCACCAGCAGTGCCATCGTAGGTGACCGTGACGGTGTAGCCCTCACGCTGCAGCACTTGGCTCAGGGCATCCGCAAGCTCGACCTCATCATCGACTAGGAGAATGTGCATGTGGGGGCTTTGTGGCGTCGAAACCGCCAGGATCTGGGACGGCAGACCGCAGCTCCGCCGGATCTGGGTCGATCGGATCTGGATCAATGGGGGCTGGGTCGATGGGAAGCGGTGCTGTGAGCCCTGAGTCGATAGGATCAGCGTCAACCGGACCCGACTCCACTTGGTCTAGTTCAGTCGGACTCGATTCAGTTGGCTCTAGCGGTATAAGCTCTGGGTCATAGTCCACAGGCTCAGCGTCAAAGCGACGCGGCGTCCCGCTCCAGGTGAAGTCGCTGATGCGTAAGTTGAGGGAGCCAACTTCTCGATCGGGGTTAAACCGCAGCAGTACCCCAAACGTGCGGCGACTGTATTCAACAAAGTAGCTCGTATCGAAATCTTCATCCTTATCTAAGCTGATGGAGGTTTGGAACCCCACGCGAATGGGGCCAAAAAGCTGCGCCGTTAGGCCGCCCGACAGCACCTCTCGGTCCGGGACGCGATCGAAGTTGAATGGTGATTCACTGCCCTCAGTGCTGCGGCGGTAGGTGATGTTGAAGCCCAAGTAATCAAAGGCTGGTCGAGAAAAGTGCCCAAACTGGCCGACAAACGATAGATCCGCCGTCAGAATTGGCTGGGTATCTCCGCTGCTGTAAAATCCAGCAACGCCGCGAAGCCGGGGGTTGAACCCGATAAACGGGACGACGGGGTTGGGCGTGTAGCGCAGCCCTTGGTCCGGCGTTGCGGGCAGTGGCTGACCCGCCCAAATTGGAAAAAAGCGCCGCAGCTCAGCCGCAGCTTGATAGCGGGTCAAGGTGGTAACGTTGTCGTCTCGCTGGTCAAATGGGCCTAAAATATCATCCCGCCGCTCAAATGCAATGTCATCGGCGATGCGCTGGATTGCCCCTTGATAAGTCAGCTGGACACCCGAATCCCCCAGCTTGATGACGGGCGAGGTGACAATTACGCCATAGGATTGGTCGACGGTTTGAAAGCCTAGGGTGCCATTAAAGAGGCGATCGCGGTAGCTGTATTCTCCAGTTACCGTATAGCCGTCTCCAAACAAACGACGGAGACGCACCTGCCCCCGCAGGTCTTCGTCGGCAAAGTTGCTATCGAAGTCAAGGCTTGTCATCACAAGCTCGGCTTCTAGTGAGGTGAGCTGGTCGAAGTCAATAGCTAGGTCTGATGTGAGACCGTAGGAATCGGGGTTAAAGACGCCTGTATCGTTATCGTCCTCATCAGGATCAACGACAGCACCATCCTCATCTCGCCCGGTAAAAGCGCGCTGAATAAAGAACTGAGGCGTGACGGTAAACTGAGCGGCTGGCGTTGCCAGGATTTCGAACGAACGCTGAGCAAATAGTCCGTCTCGATCATTTTCATCGAAACCGAACTGGATAGGCAATGGGTCCCGCTGCCGCTGGTCAAAGATAAAGCGCGATCGCAACAGAGGCAAGGTAAAGCCCTGGTCGATCACAAAGCGGGGATTCTTTAGCCGCAGCTCGCTGCGAGTAGCCGATAGCCGCTGAAAGGTGGCTTGGTTGGTGCGAATTTCCAGCTCTGGCGGCGAAAAGGGATCGTTGGTCAACCGCACGTTTGTCGCCACCCAGCCGCCAGGGCGAAAATCTACTCGCTCAGCCTCAAACCGCAGCTGCCTGACGCTGCCGCCAGCTTGGCCTTGACCGCCGCTGCCCTGCTGGGAGACCCCAGCCCCGATGACCACACCACCGACAGATGTAGCGGTCTCTACCGGCGGCTGCTGGCGGCTGAGGCGCTGACTCAGTACATCTGATTCAAGCTCATCCCCATCAATAGTGGAGTTTGGCGCTGCTGCGGAGGGATCTTCCACAGGACGATCTGCGGATAGATCCGAGGCAATTTGCGGAATGAAGACTTCGCCCCTAGCGTCGAGGATTGCTCCTTCCTCCCGGACAAAGTTGTACTCAATCTGATCCCCCCGAAGCACCTGCACCCCTCGGGTGAAAATTACATCGCCTACGGCGACCGCCACTTGGTTAGGCAAGTTGACTCGGATCTCATCTGCCGTCAACACAGCGCCCTTTACCGTCAGGATGACGTTGCCCTCAGCGGTAAAAACCTGCTGCTGCTGGTCATAGACCTGGCGGTCGGCTACCACTTCTAAAGCATCAACGCTGCCAGCTACCTCACTTGAATTGTCCAAATCCAGGTCGTCTAAAGGAATAGCATTTGTTTCCGGGGATGCCGCGTCCGGTGGCAAATTACTCGCTGGGACAGCCGGAGCGCCGGGCAGTCTGTCGGGATTTGGGATTGGAGTTTGCGTTGTTGGCAGCGGTGCCTGGAGG
>JBARYO010000089.1:0-2033 GCA_049647905.1 Elainellaceae cyanobacterium
TGGGAGGAAATATTTTCTGCGGCCAGCCCCGCGCTCAGCTTTTCATTTAGGTAGATGAGCCGGTAGCCCTTTGCCGCTAGGCGAATGCCGGTGAAGAAGTCTTCGCTCACCGCTTCGGTCACAAACCCACCCACCGACTCCAGTGCGGTGCGGCGCATCACAAAGGATGTCCCAGCGCACACCACCCCGCCAGCCCCGTCCCGCACCCGCTGAATCTGCCGGTAAAAAACTTCTTCTTCTGGCGTCAGGACGTCCTCCATACCCAAATTGCGGGCGATGGGGTCAGGGTTGTAGAACGTTTGAGGCGTTTGCACCAAGGCCACGTTTGGATCTTGAAAGAAACCCACGGTACGAATAAGAAAGTTTTGGGTCGGAATAAAGTCGGCGTCAAACACCACAAGCAGCTCCCCGCTAGTGGTGGGAATCGCGTGGTTCAAGTTACCGGCTTTGGCATGCTGGTTGCTAGGACGGGTACGATACTCACAGCCCAGCTCCTTGGCCAGCGCTTCAACGCTAGGACGGCGGGTGTCATCCAAAAGGTATATGGTCTTGTTGTCGTAAGTCATGGCCTGACAGCCAATGACAGTGCGCCGCAAAATAAACTCTGGCTCGTTGTACGTGGGGATAAGCACGTCCACTGCCGGACAATAGCGACCTTCTACCACATCTGGGGCCAGCTGCTCGGCCTGCGATCGCCGATCCCTGGCACCGAGCAGCAGTATCATCAGAATCATGCCATTGATGACAATCAGCAGCTCTAGGAAAAATAGCGCCAGGCTAAACATGCCATTTAGAGGGGTACTCAGGTTGAGCGTAGAGGTCGAGCGCCACAGCAGATATCGCGTCACTAGCGCGCCGAGAACGCCAATAACGACCACCCGCGACCAGGTTGTTGGCCTTGGGAAAAGGCGCATGATGATGAGGACAAGCGCCATGAGCGACACGGTCCAAAACAAAAAATACTCCCCCAGCATCATCGGAGCCATGGCCCATGCGGGGGGGTGAGATTGAAACGCTTCAATTCGCTCAAAAATTTGCGGAATTCTGCCAACGCCGGCAAACCAGGCAATAGCAATCAAGCTAGCGATCGCTGTTGTCCCCAAAAGTACCAAGGTGGTGAGTTGGGGCCTAAAAAACCTGCTACGAATTATCCGTGGAACCATTGGTAGCTTTCCCCATACGTGACACTCAACGATAACCCTAACGGTCTGGGCTGAGAGGTGCCTTAGTAACTTTTGGGAAGAGGCTTAGTCTGGCTTGGGCTGTTGAAAGCGATAAATATCTTGTAGAACAGTGACCCAGCCATCAGATACTGATGCCAAGATGCGATCGCCCTTTTCGCGGGTTGCCGTGGTGGCATCGCCTACGACTCCGGTGCGGCTCAGGTCGCGGGTGGTCCAAGCGAAGGGCAGTTTTCCCTCCATACTCAGTAGGCTACTGTCCTGTTCTGGCGGATATTCTGCCACCGCCCGATCCATATGCACCTGCTGCGGCAGCAGGGAAAGCAGGACGCTGGTCTCGGCATCGCCCGCATGGATGCCAAGGGCGCGCTCTTTAGGGGTAAGCAGCTCCGCTGCTGTGTTGGGGGCATTCCACACAAATAGGGGAAAGACCAAAAAGTCTGGGTAGCGCTGATGCAGGTCCCGCGCCACAATATCGAGAATTTGAGGCTGGCCGCCGTGGCCGTTGAGAAACACTAGCTTACGAAACCCCGCCCGATAGATGCTCTCGGCCATTTCCGTCAGCATGGCGCTGAGGGTGGTGGCGCTGAGGGTGATGGTGCCGGGAAAGCCCCAGTGCTCATTGGATTTGCCGTAGTGTAGCGTGGGCAAGGCATAGACCGGGATATCAGGCTCTAGCTTTTCCAACGCCTGACCCAAAACAGCAGTAGCGATCGCGGCATCGACAATCAGCGGTAGATGCGGCCCGTGCTGCTCCACGGCACCAATAGGCTGGACAATGACGGTATTGGCCTTATCGGACATGGCCTCGATGTCAGTCCAGGTCAAGTACGGAAAAAAGCGCTGAGGCGG
>JBARYO010000090.1:0-7218 GCA_049647905.1 Elainellaceae cyanobacterium
CAGCGAAACCGGCTACAACACCCTGCGCCTCATCGCCATCGGCTCCCGCTATGCCGTCAACGACTGCCGCAACCGGCTGCACCTCCTCGGCTACGCCGAACCTCGGGAATGGTCCCAAATTTTGCCCCTGGGTAACCCCGAGGGCATCCTACGCGGCCTCACCCCCACCGACGTCATGCGCATCCTCACCAAGCGCATCTCACTGCCCCGGCAATAACGAGCCCAACCTCCGGCCACCCCCTTATCAAGGGGGCAAGGAAGATCCCTACGCTAAATGTGGTGGTAAAGACGTCTTGGGTCTGAGTTCTACTGGCGAGACCTAGCAAAAGCCTTCCAAGGCGAAGCGAAAGCAGAGGGTTTCCTCCCCAGGGGAAGGTGCCGAAGGCAGAATAGCTTTCCTCCCTACGGGAAGGTGCCAAAGGCGGAGGGGTTGTCCTCCCCAGGGGGAGGTGCCGAAGGCGGAGGGGGTTCAATCCCGACTCCAGGCCAGCAGCGACACACTCACCGTCACCACCAGCACCCCCAACCCCTGCACCGGGGCCAGCGCTTCTTGAATCAACACCCAGGCCAGCAGCGTCGTCAGCACCGGGTTCATCGCCCCAATCATCGACGCCGTAATCGCCCCAATTTTCTGAATACCCAAGTTGTTCAGCACATGCCCCAGGGCAGTGGCGATCGCCGACAGCAGGCTACCCACCCCTAGACCCCACCAGTCCAGCTGCCAATCTTCCAGGGGCCACACCAGCAGCAAAAGCCCCGACAGCAGGCAGGTCACCGCAAAGCTAATCCAGGTAAAGGGAATGGGATGCACCTCGGCAAAGCTTTTTTGCGCCGTCACCGTATATAGCGCATAGGCCACGCCAGACAATATCCCCAGGACCACACCCAGACCCGCGCTAGAGGTAATCGCCAGACCAGACCCAGACAGGCTGCCCTGCGGCAGGGTCAACGCGCTACCCCCCAAGATTGCCGCCATAATCAGCCACCGCAGCAGCGAAGGGCGATCGCCAAACCAAATCCAGGCAAAAATTGCAGTGAATACCGGAAAGGTAAAAAATAGGGTCAGCGCTATGGCAGTGGGGATGAGTCCAATGGAGAGATAGAGCAGCGCCAAATAAGTAAACATCAGCACCCCGCCCACAAGAGCAAACTTTAGGGTAGGGCGCTGATGGGGTTGGGTAAGCTGACGGAGGTCTGGCCACAGGCGTGGGTAGGCCAGGGGAATCAATGCGCCCATTAACGGCACCACCCACACCATGCGCAGCAGCATTAGCAGTAGGGAGGTTTGCACGGTAGGTGCTACAAATCCTCCCGTCTCAAACCAGCCAAAAATAGACTGTTGACTGTACAAAATGCGGACAATCACATTTTGAATGCAGAAGAAAACTGAGGCAATCAGGACGATGGCAAACCCCAGGGAGCGGGATTTTTGGGGTTCAGGTTTAGGAGAGGCCAATGGGGCGATCGCCGCGTTGCAGCGTTAGTAGACTGCTCAGGGGGCGATAAGGGCTACGCCCTCACTACGCAATCGCCTCTGTGGCGTCGAAAAACGGCGTCACGACGTCCCGTCCAGATTCAAATGCGTCCCCCTGAGTAAGATAGCAGCAATTTTCAGCTGCCACCCCGCCCGATGCTGGTGGCGCTAGTCAGACTAGGTCGGATCGCTCTCCTCGGTTGCCGATGTTTTCGTCGCAGCATCCCAAGAGTCGTGAATGGCAACAATTTCTCCTCCCATACAGCCGATACGCTGCATAAACGCATTCATGCGGCTGTACGGAATGGGAAATAAAGCTGTGCTGCTTTTGCGAATCCTAGAGGCCGCTTGATCGGTCTGATCGCTTTGCTTAAGTCCTTTCACTTCGTAAATAAACATTCGACTACCCGAGGTAGTGCTAGGTGCCGTGATAGAGCTGCCAAGCATACTAAGTTATTCTCCCTATTGATAGCGTATTTCTTGAGAGGATGCTTGAAACCTGTCGGTTGAAGCATTACGCTCCTGCTTCACCCCCCTTAGTCCCCCCTTGTGAAGAGGGGAAATCTGGTTCTCACCTGCGTCCTGCGGACACGCTTCGCGAATAGCAAGGGGGAGCTAGAGGGGGTAATGCAGAACTTTTGCGACTTTTCAAACGCCCTTTGAGGGCTTGACTGTCGTTATTTCAGGGCGATGACGCTCGCCACCTTGCCCCCCAACTTATTAATCCGCTTCAGCGTATTGTTGAGTTGGTCATAGGGCACGATAAATTCTCGGTTGCTCCGCCGTACTTTCGGGTATCGGGGCAATGAGGTTCCCGCGACCTCGATGCGATAGAGCTGGGCACCACCGTACATCGCCGGGGCAAAGACGCTCTTCGGCTTGACATCGCGCTTAGAGGCTTGATAGGCCCAGCCGGGGCTGTCGGTGCTGACCACAGCCGAAACACTGCCCAACCCCAAGTCTTTGGCGAGGCGGGACGTTTTGCCCGCAATTTGAGAGCGATCGCTGGTGGCATAGCCGCGATAGAGCTTGAAGAGATGCGGGAATCCCGCCATCTTTTGACCCGTTTGAGTGTTGAACCCTCTGTAATAGGGGGCAATAAAATCCCCAAAGCTGGCGTCATATTCAGCCGAGTCGATATAGGAATCGATGTCTGCCTCGTACCCTTCGTTCTGATAGCGATCGAGGTGTTCCACAATCTCGGATTCGTCATAGGGTGCCCGCCCCAAGAGATGCTTGAAGTTCAGCTCAATCACGCGGCTGTGGAAGTGGGGATAGAGAAACTTTTGCTTATACAGCTCAGATTTTGCTAAAGCGCGGGTAAAATTTCGCACTGAGAGCTGACCGTTTTTGAGCAGCGATTCTAGCGCAACTAAGCGATCGCTCTCCATGACATAGTCATTGCCAAGCACATGCCGATAGACGGCTTTGATCACGCCCTCAGCGTCTTCAGCCGTTGCCTTGGGGCGTAGCTCGACAGGAGAGGCTTCATCATACGCGACGCTACCCAAGCGAGATGCCGCAGTTGTAATAGCCACAAAAAACTCCTAAGTAAATTTTAAATTGAAATTAATAGGCTTGAAATTAATAGACCCAAGCTTAAACGGTCTAAACCTTCGTAATGCTGACGATTCGACTACCGCGCTGATTCAAGCGCTGCATCGTGGTAGAAAGCTGGTCATAGGACAACAGGTATTCACTCACGCTGCGGCGAATTTGGGTGGTGCGGCTGCTAGCGCTTTGGCTGACGCGAATCCGGTATAGGTCGCCGCGATCGCCTCCTGCCGTCCCGACAAGCTCACCTCCCAGGGTGCTGGTGCGCAGGGGAGAGGTTGAGTTTGTGGCCAGCTCTTCTGTAAGCTTTCCCTTACGATTGCCCTGGGAGCGATCGCTGCTGGCGTAGCCCCGGTAGAGCTGAAACATGCGGTTGAATCCAACCGTTTTCTGGCCCGGCTGAGTGCTAAAGCCTCGGTGATAGGGCACGATCATGTCACCGAAGTTATCCTGATATTCGGGGGAATCAATATAAGAGCTAATTTCTACGTCATAGCCCTGCTCGATATAGCGGTTAACATGTTCCGAAATCTCGGCTTGATCGTTAGGTGCCCGCCCCAAAAGATGCTTGAAGTTTAATTCGATAAAGCGAATTTGGTATACCCCATCAAAGAACTTTTCTCGATACAGGGGCGATAGGGCCAAAGCCCGAATGAAATCGCGTACTGAGATGTTGCCCGTCTTGAGTAATGATTCAGCACTAATCAAGCGTTGAGACTGCATGATGTATTCGTTGCCGAATACCTGACGGTAGGCGGCCCAAATCACGGCATGGACCTCTTCCTCGTTGCCGGGAGAACGTAATTCCACCGGAGAACTGGAATTAAAGGGTTCAACCCCCAACCGTTGTGCGGTTAGCGAACTGGTCATGGTAAGCTCCTGGTTAAGTAGTCACAAAAACGTTAAGAAAGGGTTCAAGCTAGAAGCCAGTAGCCCAGGCTTTGTGCTCCGCCATGGCATCCCTATCTGAGACACTACGATGGAGCCAAAGCCTGGGCTAAGCCCTTTCTCTTAGCTCAGGACATTGATGGCATAGTCAATGTAGGAATTGGCTTCAACAGCAGGATCGCCACTCAACCCATGGTTGGCTTTGATATGCTTGAGGGCTTCGATATACCAGCTGGGAGAGAGGTCAAACGTGCGGTTGATTTCTGCAACGCCTGAGATCAGATAATCATCCATTGGGCCTGTGCCGCCTGCAATCAAGCAGTAGGTCACCATGCGCAAGTAATAGCCGATGTCGCGCACACATTTGTCTTTACCCCGCTGCGTAGAAGCAAAGTTGTTGCCCTCCATCTGGGTGGTGTAAGGAAACTTCTGGTACACCGCTTTGGCTGCACCTGATGCCAGGGAGTCCGCATTGCTGCTCAATTCTTTGGCGGCCTGTAGGCTGGCACTGGCCTGATTGAAGCGACCAAATGCAACTTGGATTTCGGTGGCGCTGAGATAACGGCCTTGGGAGTCAGCAGCAGCAACTGCTTCAGTTAGGGGAGTTTTCATGATTTTACTAAACCTCAGAAAATGTACAAAATACTGATAAATTTCGATATCGCTACCGATGGATGTCGCGACCAATACGGCCAATTGGTACGACACCTAATGGTGTGACTAGCCCACAGCCTGAGCGGCCCGGTCAAAGTAGGTTGTCAGCTCAGACATCAAAGAGCTGCAGTCGCCCTGCGTTACGCCATTGCGATCACCAGCAATCGAGAGCGCAGCCTCTTTCATTTTTCTGACCGACTCGGAAACAGAGGAGCCCGGCACGCCCAAAGCCGAGTAGGTTTCCCGTAGGCCATTAAGGCACCGATCATCCAGCACGCTGGCGTCGCCTGCGAACATGGCATAGGTGATGTAGCGCAGGATAATATCCATATCCCTTAGACAAGCTGCCATACGGCGGTTGGTATAGGCATTGCCACCCGGTGCAATCAACTGAGGTTGGCTGTCAAACAGAGACCGAGCGGCATCGGTCACGATATCGGAAGCGCTGCCGGTGATGCGGTTGACCACATCCATGCGCTTGGTTCCGTTCGTAACGACCTGCATCAGGGCGTCGATCTGAGCGCCGCTAACGTAATCGCCTCGCGTATCTGCCTGGGAAACTACTTTCGTAAACGCATCTAACATGTCAGTATCTCTCTATTCTATTAACGTTACAGTATTCAACTCTGGTTTATTATCTTGTTATCTGGCAAAGCGTAGAGCCAACGCTTACTGCTTCTTGATTGACGCTTAGTCGCGAGCTAAAGCAGCAATAAACCATTGATTTAATTGAATCAGTTCGTCTGTGCAATTTCTGTGCATAGACTCTATTGGCAAGTGTATTTTTGTAAATCGAGCTGAGCTATTTAGATGCAGTATCTTACGAAGATAATGAACTATAAAGCTCTTCTAAAAGAAACACCCCGAGACGTTTATTTCTCAGGGTGCTGTGCCGTTTCTCTCAGCACAAATACGTTTTAGAGAAGCGAAGTGAGGCCGCCTTGCTTCAGATTTCTTTACGCTGCGACCGTATCAAAAAGTATAGTTGTCATGTAGCGATCTGTCCATTCCCTACCAAAGGACTTCTCTAATATGCGACGGGTCTTGTCGTTCTTCTGCTGCTGGCTACAGTAATGGAGCTGTCCTTCGACGATAGCCTTTTGCTCTGTTTCAGAGTGAACAGGTTGGCTATTGGCTGCAATAGCACAGTGCAGTCTCAGTATATTCTCAACGCATTTCAAAAAGCTAGCGTATTCAGCGTTATCTGCCAGCCGGGTAAAGATGCAAAACGGCGAAAAAATATCTCCCCATTCTGGGAGTTGGCGAGGCTGTGAAAAAGCTGGTTTAGGTAATTCTGACAGCGCCAGCTCGTAGGGGCTAGGCAGTCGCCGATTATCGTGAATGGGAGATAGATCGACGATCGCAGCGCTGATATCTCCCCGCGCGCCTACAATGTCACAGCCAAACATTGGCAGCGGATACTGCGATCGCGGAAACATCACGCAGTGAAGAATATCAAGCCCGCTGCTAATCTGGGCTAGCTCCAAGTGAATCTTGCGGAAATGAGGGGTTTGGTAGCAGCGATTTTCAATCGTTAGCCTTTCGTCCTCAAGCTGATTCTCGATATAGCCTAGATCCGCTGGAATCTCGTAAGGAGACAGCGTTAGTTTATCTTCCCAAATCCGCTCAATCGCGTTGGCGAGCTGGCAAATTAGTGGATGTTGCTGCTGACGAAGCGAAAGTTGCGACGAGACCATAGATTAAATCCTTGATAGAATCATGGCCTTAGTGTGACTGATCCACCGTGCAAATCTCGTGCAACTTTGTGTTGTAGTATGTCAATAAATCGTAATTTGAGATTAGCTCGATATGGTTTGAATGCGGTGAAGGCGCTGTCGAATGCGATCGCTAAGATGTTGGGCTGTGATGGGTTTTGCTAGATAGTCGTCAGCGCCAACGGCGTAGGCTCGGTGTTGGGTTTCCGCATCGCCTAGGATACTTAAAAACATCACAGGTAACTTCTGCCATTTGGGAGCTAATCGTAGGGTTTCACACAGTTCTATACCGCTGCAATGTGGCATTTGGATATCTAAGATCAAGACTTCGGGCATCACATTATTTAAAACCACCCAAAACTGTTGCGGATCATCTAGCACCGAAACATTGAAGCCATAGCCTTGCAGTTGGCCCAAGATCGTCTTGAGGAAGATATGATCATCGTCCAATAGCATCAAGCGGGTAGGGTTGGGATCTGAGGCCACCGGACGTGCAGTAGGTTGCCCCGTCGAGTAGCCTGCTATTTCCTCAATTTGAGCCATCCGGATTGCCTGCTTTAGGGCAGCAGTATGGCGGTGCAACGATTCAGACTGCGTTGGTTCGACATAGATGTCAGGGTGCAGTTCCTGCTCAATCTGTCGGGTTAGGTGCATGGCATCGCTCAGGCCAAACGTGCCTAGGGTTCCACTCAAGGTGTGGGCGATGCGATAGGCTTCAGTCTGAACGGCTCTGCTCAGGCTATTGGCTTCCAAATGGGCGATCGCCTCCCGCAGGTAGTCAACCTTCTGTAAACAACTGTCTTTATGCTTACGCCAGGTTTGCCTAAGGACCTGAGCGTAGCTGTACTGCATATCGGTAGGCTGTTGGAACGTTCCGCTGGCCATCGACGAGCTGGCTTGACGTGAGACATGCGGGGCTGAACAACCGCGACC
>JBARYO010000091.1:0-1566 GCA_049647905.1 Elainellaceae cyanobacterium
GGATACCATCATCAGGATCGACTGCACCGACCCAACCCATATAGAGGCTCGGATGCCGCCTGTTACGCAGTAAAAGGCGACGACAGCTGCACCGAAGGCAATCCCCCAGCCAGCAGGCCAGTCAAACAAGACGCTCAGCGCTTTGCTTCCTGCTTGGAGCTGCGCCGCCGCATAGATGCCTAAAAAACCCAGGGTGATGATGGCAGACACCAGCGTGACTAACCGCCCGCCGGGAAGACCGTGCCCCAGAAATGACGAGACGGTTTCCGCCTGGGTTTCTTCTGACGCTTGGCGTAGACGCTGGTGCACTGTAACCCAGGCCAGAGTATCCCCAACGAGATGGCCAACGGTGAGCCAGATGGCAGACAGACCGATGTCGTAGGTAAACCCAATTAAGCCGATAAACATAAATCCGCTGTTGCCTGTGGCAACGGCAGATAGCGCAGTGAACCAGGGATTTACGTCGCGACCGGCTAAAAGATAGTCTTCCGTAGTCTCCTGTTGACGGGTTCCGGAATATAGGCCGACGCCGATAAACAGCGCAATAAAAACCAAAAATGTTGTGGCTATCGGAGTCCGATCGACCATAATCTCCCTTTTCCGGTAGTCGTTAGTATCGCAGTCGCCTGCAAGGACAGTTGCGTCATAACTCTTAAGATAACAAGTCTCTTAGGGAGACGTGAGCACTATATCCAAAACCACTTTCCAGCCTAAAAGAGGTATATGCGGCGTCAAATTTTTGCTATGGTTCCGGTACACAACGTCTTTGGAAATCCATGACCCCTGACGATATCACTGCCGCATTAACCGACTTATTTGCTGAGGGCGTGGACGCCCAGCCCCCGGAAACCTGGCAGGTAAAAGGGGATCGCTTTCAATTATTAGTGCTCGTCTCCGAAGACCAGTCGTGGCTGCGAGCCCTAATGTCTCTCGTGCCGGAAGCAGAGGCCCAGCCCTATTTAGCTCAGCTACTAGAGGCTAACTTCGACGAAACTCAGGAGGTACGCTATGCCCTTTACCAAAACGTCCTTTGGGGGGTATTCCAGCATGCTTTGCCCAGCCTCACCCCTGATGATTTCAAGGCGGCGATCGCCAGGCTCGTTATCCTCAGAGATCGGGGCATTGACGATAGCTTCAGCCGCTTGGCCGAAACGCAGATTCGCCAGATTGTCCGCGCTGCCAAGCAGCAGGGCCAGACCCTAGAATCGACGCTACAGACCTTGGAGCGGTTTTATCAGGAGGGTGTCATGGGAGAAATGGAGCAGTCTGCGGAGCAGCGTGAAACGGTGATGCAGGCATGGCGCTATCAGCTGAAGCGGCTGTGGAATGAGGAGTAGAACAGCGAACATGGATATCATTGAACGCCTCAAGGCCGACTACGCCAGGTTTCCAGCCGATCAGTCCTACGATATCTACGCTGATGGGGTGTACTTCAAAGACCCCATGAATGAGTTTCGGGGCTGCGATCGCTACCGCCAGATGATCGGCTTTATTGACCAGTGGTTTGGGCAGCCCAATATGGATCTGCACGACATCACGCAGAGCGGTCAAACCATACGCACTGAC
>JBARYO010000092.1:0-6915 GCA_049647905.1 Elainellaceae cyanobacterium
CGGCAATTAGCTCTACATGCCCCGGCAGCGCAAAGGCAAGAGCAAGGCTGAGCCCCGTCACCCCAAGCACCAGCAGCAGCACAATACCAGCAACAAGCAGGAGTCCACTGATGCCAGGTAATCCCGCCCCCATGACGGCGCTGGCAGCAACAATCACAGCGGTTTGGACCATGCTCAAGGTTGCGATAAAGATAGCCGAGGCCACAACAATTGAGAGTCTTGAGGCCAAGGGCGCTACTAGCAAGCGATTGAGAAATCCAAACTCCCGGTCAAACATTACGGGGAGTCCAGCATTGAGTGCCCCGCCAAATGCCGTGAAGACGATAATGCCGGCCCCTATAAACTGCCCATAACTCTGGCTGTTGCCAAACAGACCTTGGGGAACGTTTTGGAATAGGGCGCCAAACAGGATCAGCCACATCAGGGGCTGGATAATCCCAGCAACTAATGTCGTTGGGCGGCGCTGAAGCTGAATAAATAATCGCTTAGCTAGAGCTGCTGTCTCTTGAATAAACTCACCGGAGATTAGGCCGGGGGGCTGGTTGACGCCGCTAGGGGCGGGGGTGAGGGGGGTGATGGTTTGGGTCATAATTAAGGTCAACTAAAGCAAAGAAAGTGACAATGAATTTGTAGGTGGGTGGCGCTAGCGCATGCTTTGCTTGCGCTCAGCTTTGACGTCGCGGCTTCCTGCAGCGGCAAGCTCAGCGTCCATCAGCGTTTTACCGGTAGCCGCAAGGTAAACGTCATCTAAGCTGGGCCGAGCCTGAGAAATACCAAACGTGGGAAGCTCCGCATCTTTGAGGGCTTGCCGCACCGCGAGCAGAGCCTCACCCTGGGGATCGACGACAAGATTCAGAGAATTGCCCTGGGAGGCATTGATAATGACCTCTTGGACAAAGGGAAGCTGCTCCAGCAGAGATCGCGCCTGGTTGGCCTCGTCATCTGGCGTGAATTCTCGAATGCGCAGGGTAATGCGATCGCCCCCTACCTTATCTTTGAGGTCAGACGGCGTACCGACGGCGATAACTCGGCCCTGATCGATGATGGCGACTCGGTCCGCCAAGGCGTCCACCTCTTCCAAATAGTGGCTGGTGATCAGGACCGTCGTCCCGCTGGCCTTTAGCTGTCGCAGGAAGTCCCAAACGACAACGCGGCTTTCAATATCTAGACCCACCGTTGGTTCGTCTAACACCAGTACATCGGGCTGGTGGAGCAGCCCAGCTGCGAGGTCGAGGCGCTTTTTGATGCCTCCGGAGTATGTACCGCTTTTCTTATCAATCCAATCGCCTAAGCCAAGGAGGGATACCATAGCGCCGATACGTTCCATCGCCGCTGACCGAGGAATGTGGTACAGCGCAGCCTGAAGCTCTAGCAGCTCGCGTCCCGTGAGTACCTTATCTAAGGCAACCTCTTGGGCGACATACCCCAACCGCTGGCGGGCCAGCTTAGGCTGATCGATAACAGAAATACCGGACACCTCGATCTGGCCTGAATCTGGAGCGGCCAACGTACAGAGGCATCGCAGCGCCGTTGTTTTCCCGGCACCATTGGGGCCCAGTAGACCAAATATCTCTCCTGACGTGACGCTAAACGAAACTCCGTTGAGGGCTTCAACAGATCCATAGCGCTTCTGCAGGTCGGTAATGAGCACGGCTGAGGTCATAACGCTTCCAAGCTCTGTCATCTCTACCATCAATTGTAGTCGTCTCGCCCAGAAGATGAGGAGGTGTCCCGATAGTCCGTATTAACACCGTATAGATTATCCGAGGGGCGAGCCCGTCTTGCAAAAGAGGATTATGGAGACCATACAGCTGACGCAACCCATTTGGGCCGCTACAGGGCAGACGGCTACAGAGCCGGTCAGACCTATGATAGAGCTTCCAAATATCATCGCCTCATCGTCTTCAGTCATTGTACTGAAGCCCAACCCTGCGCCTGCGTCACTGCGGTATGATCCCGTACTCCAAACCTCAGGCCAAAGCGATCGCCTGCGTCCTATAGGCTTAGCGGCAGGTGTGGCATTGGTTGCTGCTGTAGCGGCCATTGACCAGGTGACACCCGCCCTTCCTAGCGCTGAGGCTCACGTCGCGATCGCCGCCCCCTCGACAGGCCAAGCGCAGCTCGACATTCCAACCCAGCTTGAGATTTTAGAGAGTCCTGCTCTGCTCGAACCCGTTGTCGAGCAGCTGCAGGCACGCGATATCGACATCACCTATGACAGCCTAATTCAGTCGCTGACGATTGAGGCCCAGGGCGAAACCTTTGATATCCGCTACCGTCACGCCGATGCAGATACCGCCCAGGCCGTCATCGACCAGCTGAGCGCAGCCTATCTTAGCCATGGCCAAACCTGTCGTCAAACGGCCTGTCGCGGCCTAGAGTTCATTGAGGCAGAACTGCCGCGCATTCAGCAGCGGGTTCAGACGAGCCAGACCCAGCTGCGTCAGCTCCACGCTAATGCCCTACCCCCCGATCAGCAAGCGAAGATCCTAACGGCTCGGCGGATAGATGTCAGGCGGCAGACCATTGAGTTGAATCAGCGATTGGCGGCAGCGTACCGCGATAAGGCTGTCTTACAAGAACAGCTGGGGTTACCGCCACAGACCTCGGCGGCTACGTTACTACAGCGAGATGCTCCCTATCAGCAACGGCTTCAGGCGCTACGTCACGTGGAGCAGCAGATTGCCACAGAATTTGGCCATGTTCAGGGGGAGGGTGGTTCCCTCCGAGCGCTGTATCAGCAGCACAATGCGATCGCGGCCCAGCTGCATCAAGAGGCCCAAGGGGGATTACGGCGGTTTTTAGCCAATCCTCGTGGCCCTGTGGATCCAGTATTCCAACAGCCGTTGTATGGGGAACTGCTGCAAAAGCTGATTGGCGTGGCCCACCAAATCGAAATGCTCGAACTGCGTCAAAAGACCATCGCCCAGGCAGAGGCGCTGCTTTCAGGAGAAAGCCATCGAATTGTGAGCCTGCTGCGGCGCTATGAGGCGGTACAGCAAGAGCTGCTGGCCAACACCCGCATCCTTCGAAACTATATTGACCGCCGTGAGCAGCTTCACGGTAGTGCAGCCAGCGAGGCACAGGGATGGCAGGTGGTATCGCCTCCGGCGGTGTCGCCTCCTGAAAAGACTGTCCTCGTTGCTCTACCGGATTCACCGTACTACATCGGGGCGATCGCTGGCCTAGCAGCAGTGACTGCTGCGGTTGTTGTGGCCCGTCGACGCCCGAAGGTAATCGAGGGAGAGCTGGTCTGAAGGGCTTAGGAAAACTATCGCAGCATGCCTCAACCTTGTTTAGGTAATGGTCAAACCTCACAGCCGGAGGCCACCCTGCGGCTTTCAGCTGTAGTCCCTCTTCACAGTCAAAAAAAGTGGAAAGGGAAGTACAGTCTGTACGCCCCTTCAACAACATCAGAATTGGACCAAGCCGATGGTTGCGGTCTCGTCTACAACGAGACCGCCCATGACACAACCAATTACATTACGGTCGTCAAGTAGTTACCAACAGTGGTGCTGACCAATGCCGTAAGCTCGCGGGTGGCCGGGAGGCTGTCCAGGCCCATAGCGGCGCACAGCAGCATCATGTAGAAGATCGAGTACTTGAACAGCGATCGCGCCAGGGTCAAATCAGTCGGGCTCTGCAGCAGCGCCCAAGACTTAGCAATAAAGAGACCTCCTAGCCCAATTGCGCTGAGGGCATACACAACTCCTAGAACACCAAAGGGGTAGACCAGCAGCAGGGTTGTGGGAACTAGCAGCACCGTGTAGGCCAAGATTTGCTTCGCTGTAGACAGCTCCCCAGCCACCACCGGCAGCATAGGAACGCCGACCTTGGCGTAATCCTCACGAATCATCATCGCCAAGGCCCAGAAATGGGGGGGGGTCCAAACAAAGACGATGGCAAACAGAATCCAGGCAGGCCAGCTCAGCGCTCCAGTGACTGCAGCCCAGCCGACAAGGGGTGGGATTGCCCCAGCCGCACCGCCGATGACAATATTCTGGCTACTGTGGCGCTTGAGCCAGTGGGTATAGACCAGGACGTAGGTGACAATTCCCGACATCGCCAGCATTGCGCTGAGCAAATTGGCCATAGCCGTCAGCAAGCCGAAGGAGACTAGGGCAAGGGCAATGGCGAACAGCAGCGCGTCTCTAGGCTGCACCCGGCCAGAGGGCAGCGGGCGGTGGCGCGTACGCTCCATATCGTAGTCGATGTCGCGGTCGTACAGGCAGTTGATAGTATTGGCAGAGGCGGCAGCCAGCGCTCCCCCAGTGATGGTAGAAAGGAGCAATACGGGATCGACGTCTCCAGCCGCTGCAATCCACATGCTGCCCGCCGTGGTGATCAGCAGCAGAATAATAATGCGCGGTTTGGTCAGCTGCCAATAGCTCTGCAGCAGCTGCCAAGGATTGGTGTGGTGACGAACAGATGACGTTGCAAAATCTTGCATGGAATATAGTCGCTAATGTAGTTCGGATGGGCTAAGGAATTCACTGTTGCGCAAGCGTTGGCTGTGAACAGTGATGCAGACCAGAATGCCGAGCAGCGCCGCTGCTACCACCTGATGGGTGATAGTGAGAAGTTCCACCTGGAGATGTAGCCGAAACGTTGCCGTTCCCAAGAAAATTTGTGCTAGCAGCAGGGCACCAGCCGTCTGTGCCATGCGCTTCAGTCCAGATGCAGGCGATCGCCACCCCATTACCACGGTGGCGACAGCAGCAACGGCCACCGGGATAACGCCCAATAGATGGACGTTGACCACAGCACAAAGCTGGGTCAGCTGTAGACACTGATGCAGAGCCCATTGCGATCCCACAAGACCACCGGAGAGGCTCTGTAGGTAAACCAATGTCCCAGCAGCAAGGCCAACAGCGGGTAAAAACCGAGGTGCTGACACCTCCCTTTTATCTTGCGTGGGGAGCAGCAAGACCCCAATGGTCAATAAGGTGACAAAAAACAATAGCGCCGTACCCAGATGGGCAGTGACGATGTCAAACCGCAGCAGCTGCGTGACGGTCAACCCCCCCAGCAGCCCTTGGACCAGCACGAGGGCCAGCGCCCCTATGGAGGCCCAAGGAAGCCAGCCAGGAACTTGGGAGCGCCGTCGCCAGGACAGCGTCACCAACGCGATCGCCATCAGTCCAATTAGGGAGGCGTCTAGACGGTGAATCCACTCTAGAAACACCTGCAGGTTCATCTGCTGTGTGGGGACAAGAGTGCCGTAGCACAAGGGCCAATCAGGGCAGGCCAAGCCAGCGTTCATCACGCGGGTGGCGCTGCCGATTGCCATTAGAACGAAGGTGGCGATCGCCATTTTCCAGACGAGGCGACGGATAGAAGAAATAGCCGCTGAATCGAAGCGCGTGCGGGTTGTATCGCTGGCCGACACCATCTGACTAGAGTGATTTTGAGGATGTCGGGTCGGCCACTGAGCGAACTGAGTCATTAAAGACCTCTTTTGGCAGATAGTGAGTCAAGGACCTACGGAGGGGCGCTAAAGGGGCAGCGCTAGGTCGGTGAAGCTCGGCTGCGCATCATACTCAAGGTGCTGCCACCTTAAGCACTGCAACAAAAATCCTACAGATGACTAAGTCACCGCTTTTTGGACTATGCCGATGGCGCTAAGCTTCCTCCTCCTCCACTGTAGTGATGGATTCTCGGCGCTGCCATAGCTTTAGGCTTTTCTTTAGGGTTGTTTCCCTTAGATCGCTTGTGTTAAGCAACACAGCATGAGCCTTAGCGCCATGTGTCCCCAGATGCAGTGCCCAGATGCGATATCAGCGGCTATGTCGGCTGCTGAGCCTGGGGCGGCAGGGAGAGATTACCATCATCATCTAGCCCCGCAGGCTTCGGAATCGGAATTTCCTCAACAGAGGGTAGCTTCTCGATGGCGAGCCGGGACGGGCTAGAACTACCGGAAAGCCGCCGTAGGAGTTTGGGTCGGGGATCATGCAATAGATAAATGATGCGATCGCCAGCTTGCCAATCCTCTTGAGCCCGCACCACCTGTAGGCGCTTCTCGCGCTCTACCATAATAGGCACAAGCTCCCCAGCCCGCGTCAGAGCTTTGATGTGAGCTTGCTGAAATATAAAGCCGGGTTCTTTTAATGTTGTTTCCCCTAGCTTGATGGCCCCATCTTGAATGTAGCCGTTCCACGCTTTGAGGGGTAGCTTTTGCATAAAAGCCTGCTGGGCTTTGGCGGTAGGCGGCTTTGGTGTTTTACTACTGCCATCCTCCACAAGCTCTGAGTCTGCCTTAAGTTCTCCCGTAGAAACGGTCAGCACACGAGGCGGCTTAAACTCCTCAATGGCCCGCTGAGCCAGTACAGAATTAACTTCACTGTTATTTGTCATGGCTAGAAACGTCCCGGCTGACGCCAGCCCTGCTTCTTCCAGCACGTCCACTTCTAGGGCGCTGCTGGCGATCGCGGTCAGCCCCTCCTGCTGCGCCTCCAAGCAAGCCTCCTCATCCGTATCGATGAGGACAACCGTCTCATTGCGATCTTTAAACAAGCGGGCAATCAATTTGCTGAAAGGGTTACAGCCCACAATGACGGCACCAGTGGCCTGGGTAGAGGTGATCCCCAACAAACGAGCAACCCAGCCTGCAGTTAATCCTTGGGCTGCAACGGTCGTGATAATCGTCAAGAAGACCAGCGCTTTAATGGCATCTCCACCGCTGATGCCTCGTTCCGTCAGCAGAATGGCGAACAGAGAGGCAACGGACGCTGAGACAATGCCCTTGGGAGCGACCCAAGCCAAAAACAGTTTTTGTCGCCAGTTGAGATCGCTGTTCCAGGTGCAGGCCCAAATATTGATAGGTCGTACAACAAGCATTAGGGTAACGACCGTTGCCGGAGCTCCCCACCCCAATGCAAATACGCTGGCAATAGATAGATCTGCCGACAGCAGAAT
>JBARYO010000093.1:0-2914 GCA_049647905.1 Elainellaceae cyanobacterium
ATGAGCATCTCTTGGACTTATTTATTGACCTGTTTGAGTTAGAGCCGACTTCGATAAAATCCCATGCCAACTACCGAAACCTGCTTGACTACGGCGCTATAGCCTCTTGAATCTGTCCGGAGTGTTGTACAGGGCTAGGACTTATAAACTTTTGTCGAAGCCAGTCACCACATTAATCACCACGACTCGGGCGGCGCTGCGGTCGTATAGCAGTCGCCACATCGGCTAGGACAGTCGATGAAGATATTCCCCGAGGTGCTCTCAAGAATGCCAGCGTAGACAAACCGCCGAAAGTCGTGGTTTAGTATGCGGCTGAAAAGGCAAAAAAATCAGCGTCCGCCGCACCATTGGCCCAGCAAAGGGCTGTCAAAGGAATTGATCTTGGATGTCTTTTTGACATACATGGCTTTGTCTGCCTCTTCCCAGGCTTGCTGCAACCCCAGTATCGGCTCCCGTGCTGCCCAGCCGATACTGGCTTTAATTCGATAGCCCTTAAGTCTTGCCTTAATTCGTTCAACGATCCCAGCCGCCGTATCTGCTGCGCAATCGGTGCAAAGGATCGCAAACTCGTCTCCGCCTAAACGAGCGATATAGTCTTCAGTGCGAAGTAGGAGAGCGTTCTCAATCGCTCTAGCCGTTTTGCGCAAGTATTTATCACCTGCTAGGTGACCTCTGGTGTCGTTAACTTGCTTCAAGTCGTCTAGGTCGAGCACAATGATGCAGGCTGGAAACCCAGTACGAACACATCGATGTTCCTCACAGTCCAAAAACTTGGCCCAGGCCCGACGATTATAGACGCCCGTCAAATGGTCTTTTAAAGACTCGGCTTCGATCCTTTCAGCCTTTCTCAGTGCAGCGTGAACCTTCCGCTCGGCCTCTATGGCAGCGCTGAGAAGCTTACCCATGGACATGATGAGCGGCAGCTCGTCTTGAATTGACTCGGGCAGAGGATTAGGATGAATGGCACATAATGTTCCTAGCAGCGTGCCGTCTTTCGCTACCAGCGGCACACCAGCGTAGGCCCCTATGGTTAATTGTCTGCCAATCGGCGCATTGGCATAGGCGATAATGTGCTGGGCTGTGGGGGCAATATGAGGCCCGTTGCCCAACACCATTCGCGAGCAGAAAGAATCCGTCCAGTTGAAGACGCTACCCTCAGTGATCTCGTAGCTGCCGCGATCGCACACCTGCTGAATAATCCAGTCGTTACCTTCAGTCCGGGTCACCATCCACAGATCAAACCCCAACCGCTGGTAAAGCGTATCAAGCATGTCGCGAACGACGCATTCGAAATTAGAGGTCGTAATCATCTGGGCACTACTCACAACGTATTACCTTATCGAAGCAGCGGCATTACGCTGCATTGCAATGTGATCTAGATCATGACACAACAAGCACGATTGTGGTGAAGGGAGTCGTCTAAATCTGGGCCAAGTTTTGTAGATTCTGTCCTTTGTGATCATCACTGCTCCGTATTGATGTGAGATCATGGGCTCAATTTGTGAGGAGGCGCTGGGATGACCTTAGAATTGCTGGAAAGTATCGGTGTCGGCCTAAGCTTGGGCATCGCTGCTGGATTTCGCGTCGTTGTGCCCTTTTGGGTGCTGAGCATCGCGGCCATTTTTGGCCACCTGCCCTTAAAGGAGAACATGCAGTGGTTGGATAGCGAAACGGCGCTAATCGGCCTCAGCGTTGCGCTGTTGGTGGAGCTGCTGGCTTACAGTATCCCATGGTTGGATAATGTGGTGGATACGGTGGCCCTGCCGGTTGCCGCTGTGGCGGGTACCGTGCTGATGGCTCTGGCCGCCAATCAGCTCGATCCCTTTGCTCAGTGGAGCCTTGCCATTGTGGCTGGAGGCGGTGCGGCGGCTGCAGTGAAAGGGCTGAATGGGTTTACGCGCCTAGTCTCCACAGCAACTACGGGTGGGCTGACGAATATTTTGATTGCGATCGCAGAGGTGGTGAGTGCGATCGCTCTCTCGGTGCTAGCGCTGACGGCCCCACTGCTGGCGTTTTCTCTGGTTCTGGTGCTCCTGGTTGTTCTGATCAGATTTGTGACCAAAGCGATCAATCGAGGGAAGAAACCGGCTACCAGCGTAGATTAGACGCTGACAACTGTGAAAACATGGCCGAAATTCGGGCCGAGATTGACCAACTCGACCGCTAGGTGATTGCATTGCTTGGTCAGCGTTTTGTCTAAAGCATTGGCAGGCTAAGGATGTCTGAATATTTTGCAACGGTGCAGTGGAACCGCAACCAAGCCACATTTACCGACAATAAATATAGTCGTGAGCACAGCTGGCGGTTTGACGGCGGTGTTGAGGTTCCTGCATCCGCGTCGCCCCAGGTTGTCCCGACGCCCTACTCCAACGAGGCTTTCGTCGACCCTGAAGAAGCGTTTATCGCTTTATCGCAAACTCGGTGAGAACAGAAATCGTGATCGAGGCGATCGCCCCCCGCCAGTCCTGAAAAGCGATCGCCTGCAATAAATCAGCCAAACCCTAAGTCAAAATCGTCCCGCCCATCAACCGACGATAGCGGTGGGATAATTCCGTCTTCAACAGTGGATAGCGCTCCAGCGTTGGATCACTCGCCATGACCGACTCTGCCGCCTCCCGCGCCAAAGAGAGCACATCCTGATCATTGATCAAGCTGGCCAGCGCAAAATCTGGCAGCCCCGACTGCCGTTTCCCCAGCACCTCCCCCGGTCCACGAAAGCGCAGATCCATCTCCGCAATAAAAAAGCCATCTTGGGACTGCTCCAGCACCTTTAGCCGCTGAATCGCCACCTCTGCCTTCGACGCCGTCATCAGCAGGCAAAACGACTGATCGCTCCCCCGCCCCACTCGCCCCCGCAGCTGGTGCAGCTGCGACAGGCCAAAGCGCTCGGCATGCTCAATCAGCATGATGGACG
>JBARYO010000094.1:0-1823 GCA_049647905.1 Elainellaceae cyanobacterium
TGATGCTTGACGCCACAGGCTCGCCTGAACTGACCCGGCGGCAGTTTGATGAGAGCTTCGTAGTCCATGATGCACCTGGTAAATAGTCCTATTGCAGACCATTATCTCTATTCGTGCAAGAGGTCTAATGATTTGCAAGGCTATCGTATTGACATGGGACTTACGCCACGTCCCCTAACGCGTTCAGCGACAAAATACGTGAGCCGATAGTAGTATCCAGAACGCGAATTGTTTTGGTATCGACAGCCTGGAACCCTAGCGATTCGTAGAGCTTTTGCGCTCTCGGGTTATCAACATCGACGCTAATAAAAATTTCCGCAGGGCTTGCTTCAGAAATGCACTGTGATAAAAGCTGATGGCCAATGCCCCGATTTCGATGGTCAGAGGCCACGGCTAGATTCCCAATATAAAACGAGCCTGCCGGGTAGTCGTGCCGCAACAGATGCCGCAGGAGCAGACGCTGCAGCAAGGTCAGCCACAGCCCTTGTGAAAGCCCGAACGCATCGCGATAGTCGGCGGTGCTCTTAAGCTGGTCAGCTGGGAGCATTACAATCATGCCGACAGCACTCACGCCGACAGCACTCGCACCGACAGCAGAGTGGTCGACTTCCGCCACGCGGATATGTCGATGGCTAAACCGATTGTTGGGGCGCTCTATCAAGGCCGAGAGGCGGTGAATTGCCCATTGCTTGGGGCCAAACATCAGATTAAACAATGCTGGGGCCGACGCGTAGATCAAGCTGGCGATCGCATCTGTCGGGTGGCGATCGCACGACATGGGCAGGATGTAGAGCGTCTCTTGTTTAGGCATTGCGGTGTTGGCAGGCCAATCATCCGATTGGGTGATTGAGGTCACATCCTAGTCAGAGCTCAGCTCAAATCGTCTGGGGTAAGGCAGGCCGTGCTTGGCAAACATTTTTTTAGCCCGCACCGTCAAATCTGTTTTGAAGACAAACTCATCTCGTGCATCCAGAGGATAGCACTTGAGTCTAAACAAGCTGCCCCAGCTCCGGTCTTCCATAACTACAACAATAGGCAGTCCCAAGTGGGTGAACTTACTCGTGTGGGCAACCCGATACAGGATTTGCTTCACCAGCTCAGCATCGGCCTCGTGGGCCAGAAAAAACTCCGTAATGACTTGGGCTTCCAGCTCGCCCATATTGGCGTTAGAAACTGGGTTGGTCCAAATATGGTTGTGGGGCACCGTGACGATGTTGTCGCTGGGGGTGCGCAGCCGAATGCCCCGCAGCCCGTAGCTAACGACTTCGCCATACTCATCGGCAATTTCAATGCGATCGCCTACGCGGTAGGGTGCTTCAAATAGGCCAATGATGCCTGCAATCACAGAACTCGCATAATCTTTGAACGCAAACCCCAGGGCGACTGCCACCGTCCCTGTCACGGCAAACACATTTTCCTGAGATAGCTTCAAGAACAGGTTCATTAAGGTCACCACCGTTAGGGTCATGACGAACGTGCGGGCAAAGGGCTGAAACTGCACGACCCGCAGCCGACTTTCTTTTGCCACCCGCTCAGAGAGCCACATGACAAACCAGTCGGCAGTTTTGATGGTGACATAGGCGATCGCTAGGATAATTAACGCCTGGATAACCTTTGGCCCGGTGATCTCCGTCAGGAACCGCCGGGTCTGATTTGCAGTTTCGCTGGCGGCTTCGCTGGCCGCTTTACCTGCATCAGAAGCCTGATTTTTTGTCGTCTGTGCAATCAGAGCAAAAGCTATGGAACTCATCTGCTAATCAGGGCTATCAATAATAAAATTGTTGCTGGCCAGCCGCCGCTTCAGCCTAGGATAATGTATTGGG
>JBARYO010000095.1:0-3661 GCA_049647905.1 Elainellaceae cyanobacterium
AGATTCTGGCGGCTGGGTAATATACAGGAGCGGGGCGTTTTGTTTGCCCTTACGCAAAATATAGAGGGTCAGAATGGCAAAGGCGGGGGACTTTGAGTGGGTTTATGACGATGACGGAGACTTGGTAATCAACCTGAAGAGAGGCTGGCTCGAGCCTGACGAAGCTTGGTGGTGCAGAAAAGTCAGAGAGAGAATATTTGCTTCCAAGTTCAGGCTGGATCAGCCGAAATGTATGCCCTCAAACCACGTAAACACGTAGAGTGTGGCCTCAGTCTACTCGCGATCTCAAAAAACGTCAGTTTTGCAAGAATCCTTTAACCATAGGGGTTTCAGGAGTTCTCTGCACCACTCAGCCGACCAGACACTGGAAATTATCGTGAGCTTTGCTGATCGCCTCGTAGAAGTGCTAGCAATCATCGTTTTGACGCTGTATCTGCTTCTTCACGGCGATGAGTTTTGGGAAGGGGTGTTGGGCTGGTTGCCCGAGGACTTTTCCACTTCCGTGCGACCGGCTTTTCAAGAGCAGTTTCGCATTAGTGGCAGCCGTAGTAGTGAGCTTTAAGAGCATTTTCTTGGGGGGAGAAGTCATTGCGATCGCCCTACTCACCGACCAGATAATCGACAACGCGATCGCTCCTAGAATCCTCGGCAACTTGATTGGCCTCAACCCCGTCTGGATTTTGATTTCCCTGCTAGTCGGCGCTCAGCTCGGGGGGTTTTTGGGTCTGCTGCTGGCTGTTCCCTTAGCCGGGTCGCTCAAGCGTATATTGACTGCTGCTTCACCGCCAAAGGATGCTTCACCTCCAAAACGGCTCATCCTAGCGTCAGACCCACAAGATTTTGCCTAAATTGAAGCAGCTCCTGATTGACCTGCTCAGGAAACTCCGCCATCACCAAATGCCCGCCATCCTGCCAGTGCAGGTGACGCCCTTGAGGAAAGTGCTGGGTCAGTGCTTCGCCCATATCGCAAGTGAACATGGAGTCTTCCCCGCCGCTAACTATCAGCGCGGGCACGTCTAGTCGCCACCTCCCTGAGCGGCGCATAAAAAAGTTGTAGCCCCAGAAAACCTGCAGCGCATCGTAGGGATGCGGCTCTACGGGAACGGGACTCTCGACCACAAACCGCTCTATCGCGGCATGGTCATGACTACTGGACCTTTGGGCCACAAACCGCTGTGCCCAACCTGAGCGAAACAAGTGGCGTCCGCCCCAGGCCAGGCTTTTCATCAGCGGCACTTCCCACCAGGGGTCAAGGGCGTGGGTGCCGCCCGCCACCAGCACTAAGCCCGCCACCGGGTGGCGCTGACACCATTCCAGCGCAATCGGTACGCCGTAGCTGTGGGCAAACAGGATCGGTCGCCTGATGTGAAACCGGCGCAGCAGTCGGGTAAAGTCGCGGCAGTGACGACCGATTGAGTAGCGGGAGTAGGGGCTAGACTGGCCGTGGCCTGCTAGGTCATAGGCGATCGCTTCCCATCCTTGCCCCGCTGCAAACTCGTACTGCGATCTCAGGTTGAAGCGATTGCCTAATCCTCCGTGGATAAAAGCGATCGCGGGTTGACTGCCGGCCTGATGGCAGACCTGCAATCGCACGCCGGGTCTAATGTTCAGCAGCTCGCCGGTTAGTGAGTCAGAATTTTGCACTTTTGCATCCATCGGGAGAAGTGTAGCGTTTCAGGCAAATCCACTATTACCTCAAAGAAATTTGACCCGACTGCGGGTTGACGATAAACCTCAACTCTATCAGAGCCGTACAGACCGTCAGCCACAAAAACCCCACAGCGTAGCCTGCCAGCACATCTGTTGGCCAATGCATCCCCAAGTAAAGCCGACTCAAGCCAATCGCTCCAATCAGCATCGCGGCTGCGCCATAGACCAGCCCGCTTACCTTCGGGTAGCGGTGGGCCACCAGGTAGGCCAGCAGCCCGTATAGCACCATTGATCCTAGGGCATGGCCACTGGGAAAACTGTAGGTGGTTTCAGTGATGAGCTGAGGCCAAAGCGCTGGTCGAACCTTGCTGAATACCAGCTTCAGCCCAGTGCTCAAAATAGCACCGCCAGCGCAGGTGACGGCAAATAGCACAGCCGTCTCCCAATATCGCCGCAAACACAGCCAGGCGAACCCATTGCAGGCCAGCGGCACCACGGTGCTTGGGTTGCCGAGTTCTGTGATAGCTAACATGAGGCGATTGAGGGTCGGATTCGCAAATTGATGAACCCACAGCAAAATGCTCTCATCAAACGCAAAGGCTTCTTGCTCCAGCACCTCTTCTGAGAGCTTGGATAGCCCTAGCAGAATCAGAAAGCAGACCCCCAGCCAAAATAATCCCACAGTCGCGATGAAGGACATCAGGCGGGGGTGAACTCGCCGCATCCAAGAGGTGGCTAAAGATTTGAGGTTGCCCATCGTGATATTAAAAATGTGACGTTAAAAATTTCCTGCGATTAGCCGTTACCCTGAAAGCCTGGGTAAAGCGTCATGCCGCCATCCACAAATAGCGTAGTTCCAGTGACGTAGTCAGACGCATCAGAGGCCAACCAAACCGCCGCTTTGCCGATGTCGTCGGGGTCACCGATGCGACCGTAGGGAATCAGCTTAAGTAGGTCATCGAGCGCCTCTGGTGTGTCCCAGACCACTCTATTGATGGGAGTTTTAATAGCGCCGGGGGCGATGCTGTTGACCCGGATTTTTTGCGCTGCTAGCTCCTGCGCCATGCTTTGCATCATCATATTGATGCCGCCCTTGCTGGATGCGTAGTTGACGTGGCCCGTCCAAGGGATGACCTGGTGAACGGAACGCATGCAGATGATTTTACCTGCGGCTTGGGAGACATCTGGGCGAACGCCCTGCTGAACGAACTGCTTAGCCGCCTCGCGGCAGCAGAGGAACTGCCCCGTTAGGTTGACGCCAATCACCTTTTCCCAATCGGACAGGGTCATTTCAGTCAGGGCTGCGTCTTTTTGCAGTCCGGCATTAGCCACTAAAATGTCGAAGCTGCCAGAGCGATCGCACAATTGATTGAACATGGCCAGCACCTGGTCTTCCTGACTAACGTCGGCCTGAATGGCGATCGCCTTCCCCCCGTCTGCCTCAAGGTCACTGATGATCTTGGCTGCAGCGTCGGCATTAGAGTGGTAGTTGATGGCGACTTGCGCCCCCGCCTTGGCAAGTTGGCGAACCACGCCTTCGCCAATTCCTGAGTCACCGCCGGTAACGATGGCGGTCTGATTTTTGAGAGGATAAATAGTTTCGCTCATTGTAGTAGAAAAGCCTTTCCAGATATAGATCTATAGATTTAGATAGAGTCTTTTGACGCCGTTAAGCCCTGTGAAGTAAATAGCTTTTCGGCCTGACTATTTCGCTTCAGTTCTTCTGGAAAATACCTTATTTTTTGGAAAAACCACTGCGCCAATCACCACAAGACTATGCGTTTCGTCAAACTGTACAGATCTAAGATGTCAAATGGATGTCAAGCCGGTGTCAAACCCATGACAGCGTTTTACGCCTTGAACTTTTGTAGTGTCTTGCCAGATCAACACTCCGGACAGATTCAAGAGGCTATAGCGCCGTAGTCAAGCAGGTTTCGGTAGTTGGCATGGGATTTTATCGAAGTCGGCTCTAACTCAAACAGGTCAATAAATAAGTCCAAGAGATGCTCAT
>JBARYO010000096.1:0-2069 GCA_049647905.1 Elainellaceae cyanobacterium
CCCTAGGCCCAAAGTTGTCGTCGGTCTGTCCGGTGGTGTGGATAGTTCTGTCGCCGCTGCAACGTTGCGTCACCAAGGCTATGAGGTCTTTGGCCTTACCTTATGGCTGATGAAGGGCAAGGGGCAATGCTGCTCGGAAGGTATGGTAGACGCAGCTCAGCTCTGTGAGCAGCTTGATATTCCTTATGAGGTGATAGATAGCCGCAATACCTTTCAGCATGAAATTGTGGATTACCTGGTTGAAGGATACGGCAGCGGGATCACCCCACTTCCTTGCTCGCAGTGCAACAAGGCCGTGAAGTTTAGTCCCATGCTCGACTACGCTGCCAAAGTTGGGTGCGATCGCATTGCCACGGGTCACTACGCGCGCATCACCCAAGACCCCCAAACCGGTCGCTACCAGCTCCAGCGGGCTTGCGATCGCCGTAAAGACCAGTCCTACTTCCTCTATGACCTATCCCAAGCGGTGTTGGCCCAGGTTCTTTTCCCCTTAGGCCATCAAACCAAGGATGAAACGCGCCGCATTGCCGCTGAGTTTGGCCTACACACCGCCAACAAGCCAGACAGCCAAGACCTCTGTCTGATTGAAGCTCACGGGTCAATGAAGGACTTTCTGGGACAGTACTTAGCCCCGGCGCCGGGCGACATCGTTGACCAATCTGGCCATGTTCTAGGCCGGCATGACGGCATTCAAAATTACACGGTTGGCCAACGCAAGGGGTTGGGTATTGCAGCCCCTAATCCCCTTTACGTCATCGGCATCCATCCTGGCCGCAACCAGGTCATAGTGGGTGAGCGGCAAACGGCCTATCAGTCCGAGTGCAACGTCGACCGGGTGAACTGGGTGTCTATCTCTCCACCGGATGGTCCCATTCAAGCCGCTGTCCAAGTTCGGTACCGAACGCCGCCAGTCCCCGCAACTGTTATTCCACTCGATGCTGCGGCTAGCCAGGTGCGGATTCAGTTTGATGATCCCCAGTTCAGCATTTCCCCCGGTCAGGCCGCGGTTTTGTATCGCGATGATCTCCTACTCGGCGGTGGAATCATTCAACCCTTCTCCGGCGCACAAATTGACAGGAACAATGTAAAGAGACTGTAATTCACCATGATGGGGCCATATTCACCTGGTTTCGCGTACTACGATATGAGCGGGCTAGCCTATCGTGAGATTACGAGGCGCAGACCTACCAAAGGATAATGACATATGTCAGGAGTAGAACTTTGACTCAAAAAGATATCGCGCCGCCCCACGGCGGTGAGTTGGTAAATCGTGTAGCGAGCGCAGCGCAGCGTCAAGACTTTTTGGCACAAGCCGATGCCCTACCGCGGCTTACCTTAGATGAGCGTGCCGAGTCTGATCTCGCCATGATTGCCATTGGCGGATTTAGTCCATTGACCGGCTTTATGGAAGAGGCCGACTACAAATCTGTTGTAGACAACATGGTGTTGGCCAATGGCTTGCCTTGGTCTGTTCCTATTACGCTGTCAGTGAGCGAAGACGAGGCCAACAGCCTGGCTGAAGGCAGTCTCATCCGACTGGACAATACCCAAGGCGAGTTCGTTGGTGTACTAGAACTGACGCAAAAGTACCGATACGATAAGGCTCACGAAGCTGTCAAGGTTTACAGAACCGATGAGGACAAGCACCCCGGTGTCAAGGTTGTCTATGACCAAGGGCCGATCAACCTTGCGGGTCCGGTATGGTTGCTAGAGCGCAAATCCCATCCGCAGTTCCCCGACTATCAAATTGATCCTGCTGCCTCACGGGCCATGTTCCGCGACAAGGGATGGAAAACCGTTGTTGGCTTCCAAACGCGCAACCCAATTCATCGGGCTCACGAATATATTCAAAAATGTGCTCTCGAAACGGTGGATGGCCTATTTCTGCATCCCCTCGTTGGCGCAACTAAAAAAGATGATATCCCAGCAGATGTCCGTATGCGCTGCTACGAAATTATGGTGGATAAGTACTTCCCACAAGATCGGGTGATTCTCGCGATAAATCCAGCAGCCATGCGGTATGCTGGTCCACGAGAGGCTATTTTTCATGCGCTGGTGCGGAAAAATTA
>JBARYO010000097.1:0-3425 GCA_049647905.1 Elainellaceae cyanobacterium
ACTAGCTGAGTCAACATTTTTTCTCAGATCATCTGACAAACTGTGTCTTTAGCGATTTGCCTTACTGCGATCGCGCATTCGACGACGCTCTCGACGCCGCGCAACTTCCTTACGCCGATGCTTTTCCGCAGGCGTTTCGAAATGCCGATTCTTTTTCATGTCAGCAAAAATACCAGCCTGCGATACTTTGCGCTTAAAGCGACGCAGTGCCGATTCTAACTGCTCATTTTCGCCGACGAGCACTTGAGCCATTCAGTATTACCTCCATTGAGTAAACAACATGTCAGTTTTAGACCAGGTATGGGGCCGGAGTCCAAGCATTGTATCACCGGACATATCTACTAGTGATGCGGCGTCATACCATCAACCAATCTTTGGCAATCTCCATCATAGCGTCATTGCTTCCCTATTAGAGCGAAACTCGCCATTACATTAGTCCGTCTAGCGATCGCTGCATCGGACGTCATCGAACGTTATTGAGGCGAAGGCAGACCAAGCGGTCGTTAGAAGTGCTTGGCTGTATGCTGATGTGGATCAAACTCAAAGCGCTGGGCAAAATCCGTTTCACCATAGAGGTTAAATGACACCACAGGGTCTTCGCCCACAGGGTCTACGTTATGGATAGCCCCCGGCAAAAACACCACGATATCACCGGGAATAAAAGTCGCCTCGCCAACCTGCTCAATTCGATCGGGGTGGTCGGGGCTAGCTGCCCGTCGCCACAGGGTATTCTTCTCGCTTCCGCCAACAATAGCCACAATGCCCCACGTGCCGTGATTATGAACTGGAGATGGGTTTCCGGGCAGCCAGGCGACCATTTGCGCTGTCAGCGGCCAGCTGTACTCACGATATAAAAAGTTTACCGACCAGCCAGGCTGTTCTGGAGGCTGCTTGAACTCCATCTGTAGCCAGTACGCACTTGTGAGCAGCTTGCGGACTAGCGGAACAATCTGCTCGCTCTGCTGCTGCGCATCAGCCGTTGCCGCCAGAATATCCTCCAACTCGGTGAGAAATCGGTACAAGCGATAGACTGTCTCAGGCTCTTCTACATCGCTGTTGCCGAACGACTCACAGCGCCCATCTGGAAAAACAAGCCAGTTAGACGGGTTGTGATCGACATCAATGTTTAGAAATTCGCTTTGCCCCATGTTGCTATTAGCGCTGTATTCCTAAGTAAGGGGCCACAAATAAACGACGCGACTCGGGGGTTCGCCACCATTTACTTATGGCCAGCCACTTATACAGCGTAAGCGCTTTTGGCAACTGCTATAGGATCTCATTTCGCTTCGATCCAGTTCTCGTAAACGTGAGTGCAAACTGAGTACGAACTTTGCCTCTTTCTCAGTGTCTTCTCAGCTTGCTGTGTGTTAATCCTAAGTTGAGGCAGCAAGCCATCACGATTGAAACTGAATATAACCTATATTTTGGAGAAATCTCATGAAAGTTAGATATCTTGGTACGTTGGCAATGGCATCTGCTCTAGGTCTCAGCCTCGCAGCTGCCGGATGTAGCGGTGGGTCCAATCCTTGCGCTGGCAATCCTTGCGCTGGTGGGGAAAAGACTGAAGATCCCTGCGCTGGTGATCCCTGTGCAGCCGATCCTTGCGCTGGCAGCTAATAGACATAAGAGAGGAGACGCATCGTCAACCAATGTGCCTCCTCTCCTGATATTTGCTCAATAAATGTCATGCTAAACGGCATTACTCGCTAGCATTTGAGCCGTCAATGACGCTATTCTAGCGAGTCATCGTATCGACAGCATCTGCAGCAGCACGCTTAATGTTTTTCGCCGCATCATTTACCGTGTCACCAACAGCATCAGCAGCATCCTTAGCAGCCCGCTGAGTGCTCTTAGTGACATTGCGCCCTGTGCGCTGAGCTGAGCTTGCCGCATCGCGAGCGGCGCGCTTTGCTGGCTCAGCAGTATTATCCAAGATGTTCTCAGCGTTCTGAGTCCCTAAATTGCGAATGCGATCGCGACGGACATTGGCGGAGGTCACATCGTCGGCGACGTTCTCCGCTTTGTCACCAATGTTGTCACCAATATTCTTGACGCGCTGCCCTAGAGGCGTGCCAGACTTGTAGTTGTCAACAAAGTCGTCGGTATCTTGGACCTTATCGAGATTTGCTTTAGCGCTCTCAACCAGGCGATCGGCCTTAGCTGTAACATCAGACGAATTGCGACGGGGGTCGGTGTCTTCGTAACGATTCATGCCACCCTTTTGGGACTGCACCTCGTCATAGGTGTTTGTGAACTGGCTACGACCCGGATTGTCAGAGCCTACTCCTGCCGACTCAGGCGAGAGAGAAGAGTCGGCAGCGCTAGCGGACGTAGCGCTGCAAGATGTCGTCAGCAGCAGGGCAGCAGCAACTAGCATCGTCACGGTTACACGGCTCCATGCCGCGAAACGCTTCAGAGATGAAAGAATGCGAACCATAATTTGTACCTCATGTCTGTGCAGTACTAACTTTTGCAGCCTAACGACTCAGCTGGCGTCTATCCAATGGCTAAAGTCGCGTTTCTTGAAAGCACATTTTCTGCGATCGCTCTCATAGCAATAATGCATTGCATCAGCGATGCGCTATGGCGTACGCTGGCGACAAGGTCAGACGGGAAAAAGAAATAGCCAGATGGGTAGCGTTACCAAAACAGCTGTTGTTCCCAGCGCAAGCGTTGTCACAGTCAAGTCAATGTTGAGATGATAGGCCTCCGCAATAATCAGCGTGGCAAACGCCGGAGGCATTGATGCTTGAAGGACCATCACCAGTCGAGGCGCACCATCAAATCCAGCTAGGGTCAGTCCACAGCCGATTAGGCCGGGAACCAGCAGCATCTTGATCCCCAAACTCACCATGGCAGCGCTGATATGACGGCGCAGCGAAAGCTGGCTGAGACGCATACCCAGCAGCAGTAGCGATAGCGCAATCACGCCCCATGCGATCGCCTGCGTTCCCGCTTCTATGGGCGGTGGCAGGGCAATCTGCCGAATGCTGACTCCAATCCAAAAGCTCCACATTGCGGGGTTGCGCAGAACCGCTCGTCCAACCCGGCGCAGCGTCTCGCCAAACGGCAGCGGTACAGCATGGCCAAAGTACGCCGCTAGTGCAACGCCCAGACCATAGGATGTTAGGGTACTTCCCAATGTGTCGTAGAGAATTGCCCAGGCAAAGTGGTCCGGGCCAACGAGCATCAGCACAATAGGATAGCCCAGGTATCCTGTGTTCCCCAGGGCCGCTGCGTTGATGATGCTGCCTTTAGACGGCGAATTTAGAGGGGAGAGCATAGATAGCCTGTGCCCCTGTTGACGGGTGGGAACTTTCTGAGGACGGTCTCCGGCACCCATGCTTTCTCGCCATCGAATCCAACTCCAAGCCAACGCTCCACCGATCAACACAGCGATCCAAGCCACCACAGCAGCAATCCAT
>JBARYO010000098.1:0-6014 GCA_049647905.1 Elainellaceae cyanobacterium
GGCCGCGCGGTTTTGCCCCGGTGCTAACAAATCGCCATTACGGTTGCGATCGCCCCCCACTTCCGCTAAACTCCACAGTCATGGATGCATCCATGCATTCAAACCTATGGACGCCTAGTATTTGGCGCGTCCCCAATCAACCGAGGTGGTCCGCGCCGCTCGGCCTGACGAGGTGATGCGCATCCTCACCAAGCGAATTCCTCTGCCACCGAAGCGGTAGGCGTTTGGTCCAGAAATCGGAGTATTCAAAGCTCCGGCTTCGGTTACCTTGGATAAACGGGTTTAGAGGATCAGACTTGACTGATGCGAACCTGAATGAGGCTGAACTCATCGGCACCGATGTTACCCAAAGTGTTCTTTTAGGCGCGTTGATTGCTGAGTGCTGAGACAGCCCTGAGCGATCGCTGCAGCCTCAGTTACACGACACTTCCCGATGGACAATTATCTGATGGAAATGCGCTGCCGCTGCTCGGTGAGCCTTGGAATGGACCAACGGCGTCCCCCTCAAACCAAACGCTTTCTGATACAGCAAAAGCCGCTGAAGCAAAGCGCTCAAGGCGGACCTATCGTGGGCGAGCCGTATCTCCCAATCGCGCAATCGATGAGTCCTTTGAAAGCGTCGACAAGGGTGGTTTAGGCGATCGCCCCTTGCCCTACTGCTTCACTGCGGGCACTGCATTCAGGCCATCCTGATGCGGATGGCTGACGTGACGTAGGATGGCGGCTAGGATGCGGATGGCACGTTGCGAATGCGGGATCTGTAGGCGGTATCGTTTAGGCCATCCCCCACGTTTGCCGTCGCTGGGTCGATTGCCGCGTTGAGATCCTGCACCCGGCTACCGGCGGAGGGGTGGGTGCTGAGAAACGCTGGCGTTGACGAACGACTGATGAGCTTGGCCATAAAGGCAGGCATTGCCGATGGGGCATACCCTGCTGTGGTCAGGTTTGCCAGACCCAACATATCCGCTTCCCGCTCGTCGCCACGGCTGTTGGGACGGCGTAGCGCCAGCTCGACGCCAATATTGGCCAGCGCACTTTGGTCAACCCCAGCAGCGGTCATCAGCCCTCGGGCGATCGCGGTTTCTCTCATTTGCTCCACCGCGTGCCGCCCCGCAATATGGGCAATCTCATGGGAGATGACGCTGGCGAGCTGAGCCTCATTGTCTGCGGCGCGGATCAGGCCGGTGGTGACGTAAACATATCCCCCCATGGTGGCAAAGGCGTTGACGCTGTCATCTCGCACCACTTGAAAGGTGTAGGGAATATCGGGACGGGCGCTGTGGGGTACGAGCCGCTGACCAATTTGATCCACGTAGCGGTTGATGTCCGCATCGCGGTAAAGCGTCATCTGGCCGGTAAGCTGTTCATTGATTTGACCCCCCAGCCGAACCTCTTGGCGATCGGACATGCTGGACAGCTGAATGACCTGAATTCCCCTAAAAATTAGATCCAGGAACGGGAGTGCCGGAGCGGCTGTTGGCGTTCCTAAAATGATGCCGGCGGCGATGAGCGTTGATGTTGCGGTATAAGCGCAGCGTCGCCGTACTGTTATGGAGATGTCGCGTAGTCCCATGTCGCTTACTTACCGTACAATTACCTTTTTATTCTAAAATCCTTATCGCTATCCTCTATTGTATCCAGGTCAAATTTTGAGCTGTCACACCATTTGGAACGTGACCAATGGCAGGCTCGTTTTAGTTTAGGATCGGGTCGGTCCTGCCGTGATGGGTTAGCGCAATTTCGATGACACAGCGCTCAAATGGTTACCTTGTTTTTGCTGCCCTCGGGCTACTGCTGAGCCTAGCCTACAGCAGCTGGATTATTGATTTGGTCAAGCCTCAAGTGACATTTGAGCTTTTAAGCGATCCGTTTCTGCAGCGGCCTACGGCATCGACAGTAAACGTGGTCTGGTTTACTGAATTTGTGGGCGATCGCCACACTGTGGAATATGGCGATGGGTTTGGGCGGCAGCAAGGTGCTGTCACCACAAAGCTTTCCCGCATCAAGGCGGATCCACCCTCCCCCGAGGCGCATGGGGACTCCACCTCTGAGGCCCCCAACCCAGGTTCCCCAATGGATCGCGACATTTGGCGGCACGAGGCGACTGTTCCCAACCTGCAGCCCGGTCAGCGCGTTTCCTATCGCGTGGTGAGCGTAAGGGGCAATCGCCGCATTGAGAGCGACAGCTTTCAGCTCGCATCCCAGCCTCCGCCAGGGGCCGCGCTCAAAGTTTTGCTCACCTCAGACCATCAACAAAAGCCCATGACGCCGGCCAACCTGCAAAAAGTCGTGGAAACCGTGGGGCGAGTAGACGCTGTCTTTATGGCGGGCGATTTGGTCAACGTGCCGGATCGAGGGGCGGAGTGGTTTGATGGGGGCGGGGCGTTTTTCCCAGCGCTGCAGGGCAGGGCTCAGGGAGAGCTAACCTACAACGATGTCAGTACGTGGTACCAGGGTGGAGCGATTATCCAGTCCGCGCCGCTGTTCCCAGCAGTGGGAAACCACGAAGTTATGGGGCGGGTGTCAGAGCTGCCCCTAGATGACCAGTTCAACGACCCCATTCCAAGGGCGATCGCTGCTCAACGCTACGACGAGCAAGCCAGCGAGATCAACCCAACGGGTGACCCCATCATGCGGGACGATTGGCTAAAGGCGCAATCGTTTAATATCGATACCTATCAAGAGCTGTTTACCCTGCCCGAGAGTGACTCGGGCGGTTCCAAATACTACGCCACGACCTTTGGCGATGTTCGATTGGTATCCCTATACATCACCAACATTTGGCGGACGCCAAAGCTGGACCCTGACGCGCGGGGACGCTATCGCGAGCGAGATGAGGATCTAGCTGATCCCACTCAGTGGGGCTACGGCCAGCACATCTTTGAGGCCATTGGACCCGCTAGCCCCCAATACGGGTGGCTGCAGCAGGAGCTAGCCAGCCCCGAGTGGCAGCAGGCCCGCTACCGCGTAGTGATGTTCCACCACCCGCCTCATTCGTTGGGGGACAACATTGTGCCGGCCTATACTGACCCGGTACAAATCATTGACTACTTGCCGGATGGGGCAGTTCAGTCGGTGCGCTACGAGTATCCCCAGTCGGCGGACTACCTCACCCAGCATGTCTTGCCGCTAGTGGAGTCGGCGGGGGCGCAGCTGGTGTTTTATGGCCATGATCACATTTGGAATCGGTTTGTGTCGGACAGCGGCATGCACTTCTTAGAAACCTCCAACGTGGGCAATACCTATGGAGCCGCTTGGCGGGGGAACCGTCGGCAGATTCCCATTGGGTTTACAGAGACCTACATGCCATTGGGTGATCCAAATGGGCTTGACCCTGTAGTCCCTACAATCGCGCCATTACTGGCTAGCAATGGGGAGCCCCAGCCCTTCATCGCTAGCAACGAAATCACGGTGTTTAGTATTCTGGATACGGAGCAAGGCACCGTCAGCAGCTATCGCTTCGATACCCGAGAGCCCAACTCGGCGGTGGTGAAGTTTGACGAGTTTACGCTTAGAGGGTATTTGAAAAGTCGCAAAAGTTCTGCATTACCCCCCTCAATCCCCCTGCGTCCTACGGACGCGCTGCGCGAAAGGTAAGGGGTGAAGCAGGAGCGTAATGCTTCAACGTTTTGCCCTTCAACAGGTCAGACCGCCAGCGGCATTCGGCAGTCTATCTTCGTCCAGGTTTGGTCAGCGTTTGCGATGGTCTCTGCGTCATCCGTTGGAACCTGCCGCAGGACAAGCTCCCCATCCATCCGGGCCATAAGCTGCTGGCACAGCATAATCGTTAGCCCCGATAGTGTCTCTGAGGCTGCGGTGTTGAGTGCAGCGCTAGTCGGAGGGCTGTCGAGTAGCGTTGTCGATTCTGACCAGGCTGTCGCAGGGCGCTGATCCGCTACCTGAATAGTGACGTAATCATCCTCGATCTGGACGGTGAGGTGAATGTAGCCACCATCCATCAGCGAGATAGGTGCCGTCAGGAGATGAATGAGCACCTGCAGCAGCCGTTGGCGATCGCTTTGGACGAAAACCGGGTCATCAGGGTGCTCAATGGTGAGCCGAATGTTACGATTTTGCGCCTGAATTTGTACCACCTGCTCGACTTCAAGCAGCAGCTCATTGAGATCAACCTGAGTTACGGAAAGCGAGGCGTTACCTTGCTCTAGTTTAGATAGGTCCGTTATCTGGTCGATGAGCTTGAGCAGCTTTTGCGCTGCGTCGTAGGACTGAGACACGAACTCCCGCTCTTCTTCTGGACTGTCGCAAAGATCTGACAAGATCAGCTGGTGCAAACTGATAACGCTGTTGAGGGGCGATCGCAGCTCATGGGAGGTGCGGGCCAAAAAGCCTGCTTTGAGCTGGGCCATCTCCGCCGCTAGATGGTAAGCCAGCTGCCACTGCTGATCGCTACTAGGGGATGGGGATCCAGAGACAGTCGGTATGCCGTTAGAGTCTGGATGGGCTGATAGCGTAGCCTCTGGTAACGCCTCAGCAGAACTCCGTTTAGAGCGAACTAGCCTTTCGACAACCTGACCGGCCAGAAAGCCGCCGCCCAACCACGCAATTGCTGTCCAGCCCATTGAGTACTCCACTATTGGCAAAACCTATCCCTTATTCAGTATGCCTGTTGGGGTCAGTCGCCATAAACATTGATTTGCTCATTACAATGGACTGATGTCGTGGCATTGATGTGCCCGAAAACCGCTTAATGAGGCAAACCCGGTTATGGCACGTCCTATCGTCGCAATTATTGGCCGCCCCAACGTGGGGAAATCAACCCTGGTCAATCGTTTGGCTGGAGGACGAGAGGCCATTGTCCATGATGAGCCCGGCGTGACCCGCGATCGCACCTACCGTGACGCCTTTTGGCAGGACCGTGAGTTTCGGGTGGTAGACACGGGCGGTTTGGTGTTTGACGACGATACAGAATTTTTGCCGATGATTCGCGAGCAGGCCATGCTGGCGCTATCAGAGGCAAGCGCTGCTATTTTTGTTGTCGATGGTCAGAGTGGACCTACGGTAGCTGATGAAAGTATTGCGGGGTGGCTGCGTCAGCAGAGCGTGCCGGTGCTGCTAGCCGTAAACAAGTGTGAGTCGGTGGATGAAGGGCTGCTGCTGGCAGCGCAGTTCTGGGGTTTGGGCCTTGGGGAGCCTTACCCCGTCTCTGGCATTCACGGCAGCGGCACGGGGGATTTGCTGGATGCGCTTGTATCACACCTGCCACCTACCGATGAGCTGCCCGAGAATGAGGAGACCCGCGTTGCCATCGTAGGACGGCCCAACGTTGGCAAATCGAGCTTGTTGAATTCCTTTGTAGGAGAAAACCGCGCCATCGTGAGCCCAGTGTCGGGCACCACGCGAGACACCATTGACATGTTGGTGGAGCGGCAGGGACAGCGCTACCGCCTGGTTGACACCGCTGGCATTCGCAAGAAGAAGAGCGTCCAGTATGGCCCCGAGTTCTTCGGCATTGCCCGTGCGTTCAAGGCGATTCGCCGTGCCGATGTGGTGCTGCTGGTGGTGGATGCGGTGGACGGCATCACAGAGCAAGACCAAAAGCTAGCGGGGCGAATTGAAGACGAGGGGCGCGCCTGCGTCATGGTGGTGAATAAGTGGGATGCGGTGGAGAAAGACTCCCACACCATTTATGAGTACGATCGTCACCTTAAAGACCGGATGTATTTTCTCAGCTGGGCTGAGCGCATCTACGTTAGCGCCATGACCGGCCAGCGGGTGGAAAAGATTTTGGATTTAGTGGATTTGGCAGCGGCGGCGCACCAGCGCCGCGTCACCACTTCTGTTGTGAATGAGGTGGTAGAGGACGCTGTCCGCTGGCATTCCCCCCCCACAACCCGCCAGGGCCGCCAAGGCAAGATCTATTACGGCACCCAGGTGCGCGCCCAGCCGCCCACCATGGCGCTGTTTGTCAACGATCCCAAGCTATTTAACGACAACTATCGTCGCTACATGGAGCGACAGTTTCGTGAGCAGCTGGGCTTTCAGGGCAGTCCAAT
>JBARYO010000099.1:0-3474 GCA_049647905.1 Elainellaceae cyanobacterium
TAGCCTTGTTCGAGAGATTTCAGGGCCGACTCTGACAAAACAATGTGACGCTGCTGGTCTAAAGACAGCCATTCGGCTTCTCTCATCTGCCTTAAGAGACGGGTAACCGTGACGCGAGTTGTCCCAACAGCGTTCGCGAGCTGCTGGTGGGTCAGCCGTACACCCAGGCGAATGCTCCTACCTTGGGGCTGACCCACCTCTTGCGCCAGCAGCAGCAGCAGATGGCGTAGGCGCTCTTCAACCCGCCGGTACCCAACCGTAGCCAAAAGAGCTTCGGCCTGGCGCAGGCGTCGGTTGAGGTGGTGGAAAATACTCTGGCTCAGCATCGGGGACTGCTCGACTTCGGCTAGACTCAGCTTCATTAAGTCGGCGTTGGTGAGGGCGATCGCCTGATAGGGGCGAATTAGGGTAAATGGAAGTCCGAAAGGCATTGACGGACAAACTAGCCCAAGTAAGGCTTCATCACCTGTGGCATAGAGGGTCCCCACTTGGACAATACCCCGGCAAACGACCCAGACATCTTTGGGTCCCATATCCACGGTTTGACCGCTGAGAAAGGGGTACAGCATGCGGCCAGAATACTGCTCTTCAAGCAAATGACGTAAGTCCTGAGACGCAGGCTCAGCAGCAAAAGAGTGAACCATTCAATTACCTCTATAGCAAATGTCCTGATGCATTAGGACATTTGCGCGCCCAGTTATCTACGCAACGTCAAGGCTTTACGCCATACGCACTGCCCTAAGCAACTGGGCCAACGCAATATTGTCCCGCATACACCGTAGCTTGGGGATCTAAAGGCAGCGTAAACGTTGGGTTCAGAGGAGGTTAAGCTTCTTGTAGAAACCGTACTACGACGATGGGGCGGCGTTGAGGCAGCGAATGGCATCTAGCATTCCCCGCGCTTTGTTCAATGTCTCCTCGTACTCCAATTCAGGTTGTGAATCAGCAACCAAACCAGCCCCGGCCTGAACCGTGACCTGCTGAGCCCCATTGGACTGCTGTACGACCATGGTGCGAATGGTAATTGCTGTATTCAGCTGGCCTTCAAAGTCATAGTATCCGTAGACGCCAGAGTAAGGCCCCCGCCGCGCGGCCTCCAAGGCATGGATAATTTCCATAGCGCGAATCTTGGGTGCTCCGCTGACGGTCCCTGCCGGGAAAGAGGCTTTGAGCAGATCCCATGCCGTTTTGTCTGATTTCAACGTCCCCGTAACGTTGCTCACGATGTGCATAACGTGGGAATAGTATTCGATCACCATGAGTTCATCTACGGTGACGCTACCCTCGCGGCACACACGCCCTAGGTCATTGCGCCCCAGATCCACCAGCATCACATGCTCAGCCACTTCTTTGGGGTCGTTCAATAAGTCTTCTGCTAAGTCAGCGTCTTCTGCTTGTGTGCTGCCCCGCTTACGGGTGCCGGCAATAGGGCGCAAGGTCGCTAGCATACCGGTGTCGTCAGGCGATCGCTCTGCCTTGACCATCACTTCTGGGCTAGAGCCAATAAGCTGCCAATCCCGAAAGTGGAAATAGGCCATGTAGGGAGATGGATTGATCAACCGCAAGGAGCGATACAGGGCAAACGGGTCGCCCTGATAGGACGTGGACAGCCGCTGAGACACCACCACCTGGAAAATATCCCCAGCGCGGATGTGCTCCTTTGCCTGCTCAACGCTACGGCAAAAGTCTGCCTGGGATACGTTGCTCTCATAGTTCAGAGGCTGTCCAGACCCCGACGGAGACCAACGCAGCACGGTGTCCTGGTGGGATAGGGGCATCCGCAGCTTTTCAACTAGAAGATTAACGCGCTGACAAGCCTCATCATAGGTCTGCCGCAGGGAGGTATTGGGATCCCGCAGGTCGGCGTAGGCAATAGCCCAAATCTTGCGCTTCACTTGGTCAAAAATCAGCAGCTGATCTACCTGCATCCAGATGCCGTCAGGGAGGTCATTATCAGTAGGGGGATGGACCGGGACGCGAGGCTCGATCCAGCGAATCAGCTCATAGCCCCAAAATCCAAACAGCCCGCCAATGCCAGAAGGAAGCTGTGGCAGCGTCACGGGCGTAAAGGGCGTTAGGCAGTCTGACAAAATATCAAACGGGTTGCCGCTGAATGCCTGCTGTTCACCGGAGCGACTGGTTTGGGTGACGCGATCGCCACGAGCTTCTAATACCCATAGCGGATCGCAGCCTAAAAAACTGTAGCGAGCTAGGTGCTCCCCCCCCTCCACTGACTCCAGCAGAAAGCTATAGGGCTGTCCGGCGCAAACCTTGTACCAAGCAGAAACTGGTGTGTCGAGATCAGCAACCCACTCTTGATACACCGGGATGAAGTTGCCCTGCTGCGAAAGTTCAGAAAACCGTTCAAACTCTGGAAACATCGCAATAAATCGTAATCGAATTTGACGCCGACAAATAAGGGGCACGAAATTCGTGCCCCTCAAACCCATAGCTATGATGGTAAGTGACGCTAGCGGAGCTAGCGCTGGTCGAGAGCTACGCCTCGTAGGGTGCCTGACCTGTAAACTTGAGGGTGGCGGGCTCGGGGTTGTCGCCAATGGCGCGATCCTTCTTGCCGCTGAAGCCGCGTCCCTCATTCACCTTCTCGGGGAATACACCGTCAGCGGGGTGGAGGAATTGCGTTTCTCCATTCGGGAAGACGCGGTAAACTTTGTAGTCATCTAGCTTAGGCTTGAACTTAGTGCGAAGCTGAGCGCCAAGCGCCAAGCATTGCTCTTTGCGGGCCAAGTATAAAAGGTTTTCGCCTTCATTCATGATCGCTGCGCCACCGGTGGGCATCTCAAATACTTGCTGTTTGGGGCTAGTCCAAGTAATTGCGTACTTTTCCTCGACCTCAGCTTTAGTGAGCAGCCCGCCAGTGCTGCCGCCGAAGATGGGAGTACTTCCAGTAAGAGTTTCTGCCATAGGTATTTCTCTAAAACGGCTCGAACAGTTTGATTGGAATCGTATCACTGGCCCTACACCATCTCATCCGATTGTGAGGAACTGTTACAGTTATGCCCGTGCATCATCCAAATGAAAGTGCTCACAACGCGAGGACAACTCGGCATAATAGGATGTAGTAGCCCATGCAGGAGATTTGTAGACCATGACTGCAGCAACACAGCCGCAAACTCAGCCGCAGAAACGGGGCATTATGCTGACCGACTCTGCTCTAAAGCAAGTGCTTGCGCTCAAAGAAAGGCAGGGTGGCGGAGCCCTTTGCCTACGCGTTGGTGTGCGTCAGGGCGGTTGTTCTGGCATGTCTTACACCATGGATTTTGAAGATCCGAGCAACATCCGCGACAGTGACGAAGCGTTTGACTACGACGGGTTCCAGGTTGTGTGCGACCCCAAAAGCATGCTGTATCTATATGGCCTTGTCCTGGATTTCAGCGATGCGATGATCGGCGGCGGCTTTCAGTTCACAAACCCCAACGCTAATCAAACCTGCGGCTGCGGCACGTCTTTCTC
>JBARYO010000100.1:0-2672 GCA_049647905.1 Elainellaceae cyanobacterium
TTTCAGAGATGAAAGTGGTCGAGATTTTGAGAGATCTGCTGGAAATCTTGGAGTTTATCCACGGTCGTGGCGTCATCCACCGGGATATCAAGCCAAGCAATATCATTCGTCGTCATGCCGATCAAAAACTCGTGCTGATTGACTTCGGTGCTGTAAAGGAAATCCATGCCCAATTTACTGAGGAGTCAGACCAGCCCAACACCATTGGTATTGGCACAAAAGGATACATGCCAAATGAGCAGTACGCTGGTACTCCGCGCTTTAGCAGCGATATTTATGCCGTGGGCATTGTTGGAATCCAAGCAGCAACAGGATACTCCCCGGATAAGCTAGTAGAGGATCCCAAAACGGGAGAATTGCTGTGGCAGGACGCCGCCGCTATTAGTTCAGAACTGAGAGCCATACTAACCGTGATGACGCGCTACGGATTTCAGCAGCGGTATCAATCTGCCAGTGAAGCCCTCAGAGATTTGTACGTCTTATTGCAACGCTACTCTCTGACGGTTCCCGGAATGCCGGACAGTCAGGATGTTGACCTATCCAGTGCCAAATCTTCTGGAGGAGACTGGAGCGATTCGAACTCTATCATAGAAGCCCAGACTCTACCTTGGCAGTCTTCAATCGACACAGAATAGTTTAGACAAAAACATTCTGAGACAAGATTCCCTCCCCTACGAGGAAAGACGCTCTCCTCGATCTGATAGGAGTTTGAACGCCACCCAATTGATTGGGTGGCGTTCAAACTTTAGGCAACCACTTTTTGCGAGGCGTTATCGCTTGTTGCTTTGCTCAAACTGATCGTTGAACGGGTTGCTGCCATCTCCCAAGCCACCCTCGGGAGAGACATCGAGATCCGGACTATCGTCCGGGCTACCCGGATTCATCTGCTCAAACTGGTCATTGAACGGATTGCTATCATCCCCAAAGTCATCTCCAGGAGGGACATCGAGATCCGGACTATCGTCTGGGCTACCCGGAGTCATCTGCTCGAACTGGTCATTGAACGGGTTGCTATCATCCCCAGAGTCATCTCCAGGAGGGACATCAATATCTGGGTCCGGGTCCGGAGCTGGGTCTACTGGGTCCACTGGAGCTGGGGGCTCGACCGGTGGTTCAACCACTGGGGGCTCGACCGGGGGCTCAACGGCTGGCGGTTCAATGACTGGGGGCTCGACCGGGGGCTCAACGACTGGCGGCTCAACGACTGGCGGCTCAACAACCGGTGGCTCGACTGGCGGCTCAACAACCGGTGGCTCAACTGGCGATTCGGCCGGCGGCTCGTTACCCAGAATGTCAACAGTCGCCTCCCCACCGGTAACAATAGAATTCACCTCTTCTGCCGGTGTAGCTATGCTTTGGGGTTCAACCGGTCCATCAGAGGATGCGCGTGCGCTAACGTCGGGTGAGAATCCAGGCGTCACGAAAAGCTCGCCCCCAATCTCTGCAGCGAAGGACGTACTATCGGCGAGACCTTGGTTAATTTCTTCGATAACGCGTGGATCGATGCCGCTATCGCTAGAAGACGCGTCAGAATTGCCCAACCCAACCGCTAAGGGGCTCGTTTCATAGAACGTTTCTAGGTCCATCTCATAAACAGAAATGTTCCCATTACTGACAGCGGCCATCTGTCCCGCTTCCAATACAACCTGCTGACCAGACGCATCGGGCGCGTCAGCGCTGCATATAACAGCGTCGCCACTGTTGCACACCGTGATTGCACTGTCGGTTAGCGCCCCAACTAACGTGACGCTCGCTTCCGGATTACTCTCGTTCTTTTCGTGGCGGACAAAAAGACCAGAGCCGCGAATTCCTGCCGTAGCATTGGGTGTTCGAACTCGAGTACCGCCTTGGCCTGGTGGAACCAGCAGCAAGACTGTCCCGTTGTCGAGACGGAACGTGCGCGTGTTTGCAGCGAAGCGGAACAGAACACTTTCCCCAACCCGGGCCAAGGAACCATCGTTAAATCGGACTTCTGCAAAAGATTGCCGAGCTGTAGAAAGTGCATCTCCAGGCGTGAACGCATCTGAAACCGCTGCCCGCCGGGGCGATCGCCCTTGAGGAATCAAATTGACCTCATTGCGAAGCAGCCGGATTATGGCTCGGGTGAGCGGTACAGCTTCTGCTGACCTAGGATTGACCAGCCCTATGCCCAGGCAAAGGAGTAATGTCAGGCTGATTTTACGTATCATGGCTTAGTATTAACCTCTGGCAAACAGTAGTCTCAGGATGTGGCGCTATAGCATATTCGAGGAGCATTTAACAGTGGCGCTGATGCTGGCTTGACAGACATTCACCCGTCGTAGGCTTAGGCAGAGTATCATCACTCGCTGGCCTCAATTTGAAGCAGTATCAGCATCGGATATTCGAGAATTCAACTAATCTCGCGACATCCAATCGGCAATGTGCCACTGATGGATAACATCGGAGTCTGTCTAATCATTATGATCATCTAAATTTATTAGAATCAGGTCAAGTTGTTTACAAAACCTGAATAACTTCACATCGACTTAGTAGAGGACAGGAATCAGTTTATGCTGTCTTGACGCAAGTCAGCGCAAGCATAGTTGGGGATGTGAATAGGCTACAAAATTTTACCCTTAAGATGCTGGTATTTCTTCCTGTATGCGACTAACGTGGAGCAGGTGAATCCGCGTCTGTTGATTACACCTGAC
>JBARYO010000101.1:0-3020 GCA_049647905.1 Elainellaceae cyanobacterium
TTTGGGTGGCGGGGGCCTGCGAGCCGGCCGACGACCAGCAGATCAAAGCCTTAGAGCAGTTTGTCATTCAGGCGGAAGCCCATGAGCTACAGGATGCTGATGAGCAAACGCTGCTGCAGCTGCTGGATTTAGACTATCAGTTTCATCATTTAATTGCTGAAAGCTCAGGCAATCGGCGGCTCGTCTCCCTTTTAGATCAGCTGTTCGATGCTATGGCACTGCTCCGCATTCAGACCTTGCAGCGAAATCCATCGGTATTGGAAATCCGGCTGGAGCATCGGCAGGTGTATGAGGCGATCGCTCGGAGAGATGCGCCCACGGCGATCGCTGCCCTGCAGCTGCATTTACTGGCCAGCAAGGGGCGCGTGGTTGAAGAACTTCAGTCTGCTTCGTAGGCGCGATATTGAGAGACGCAATGCTGAGAGGCGCAATCATCTGCAGGGCAGGTCTGCCCCGACAAAATTTAAATCAATCGCTAAAATGGTATCTAGATATACAGTTTTAACGCAAAATTAGACCGCCGTGCCAAATCAATTTCCATCCACTCCGTCCCACCGTTCCCACCAGCCAACGCTTAAGCAGGCAATCCGCGCCAAATGGCAGGCAATCGCAGCGTTTATGGTGCATCGTCCCCAACCCTCAGCCCCGACCCCGACCGCTGATGCTGCGCAGCGCTACGGCGCTAAGGCCAACGCCTACCCTTACCTACCGGCTGTAGAAGAGCAGCGCGACTGGCTAGAGCGCATCTATAGCGATCGCCACATCGGTGAGGACAAAGGTGCGTTCTAGACCCCGCGCTCCGCGCGGGGTCTAGAACATCTCACCGTACTGTGTCGCTCAACGAGCGCTATATAAGGCGTAATAGCCGCTGACGGGCAGGCGATCGCCTGCGTCCCAATTTCCCAACGCCCTTTAGATTTATAAATCTAGAGGGCGTTTTTCAATGGACCCCATTCCCCAATACCGGGCGATCGCCATCAGGAGCTTGGCTCGCTTTGGCCCCAGCTAAAAACTGTATTATTCGGCACAATCAGATGACTTTCGAATGCATACAGTATACAAGCCTGTATGCACCGCCATAAGTCGAACGCTTCTCTCTCTAAACCGACCTCCCCACGCCAGAAAACCAATTCCCCGGAGAACATCAATGAACCAGCCCGACGTAGAGCTTCAGCAAAAACCACCCGAATCACCGCCGCCCTATTCCGGTTGGCAGGGTGCGATCGCCAACTACTTCAATTTTGAGCATCACAAGACTAACTTCCGCACCGAAACACTGGCCGGGTTAACCACCTTCATGACCATGGCCTATATCTTAGTGGTGCATCCGCTAATTATGTCAGACGCGGTGTTTTTGCAGGAATCTGGCGATCTCTTCAGAGAATTAATCGTGGTGACGGGGATTACCGCCGCCATTGGCACCCTGGTGATGGGCCTCTACGCCAAATATCCCTTTGTGCTTGCCCCTGGCATGGGCACCAATGCTTTTTTTGCCTACTCAGTGGTGCTGGGGCTGGGGATTGACTGGCGCGTTGCCCTAGCCTGCGTTCTCATAGAAGGCATCATCTTCATCGCCCTCACCGTTACCGATATTCGCCGTCATCTGATTGCCGCCGTCCCCACCTGCATCAAAGCCTCCACCACCGTTGGCATCGGCATGTTCCTAGCCTATATCGGTCTGAGTGGGGACACGGCCATCGGCGGTGCAGGTTTAATCGTTGCCAATGAGGTGACAAAAACGGCGTTCGGCAGCTTTCGCGAACCGGCGACCCTGCTGGCCACCTTCGGAATTTTCATATCTGCGCTGTTTATCGTTAGACGGATTAAGGGAGCGCTGCTGTGGGGCATCGGGGGGACGGCTATTTTGGGCTGGATCTTCGGCGTGGCTCAAGCCCCCACTGGCATTATGGCCATTCCGGCATTTCCGTCTAATCTGTTTGGGCAAGCCTTCGTCGGGCTAGGGGGCATCAACGGCGGCAACATCATCGATTTCTTGGCCGTGCTGTTGGTCTTCCTATTTGTGGATATGTTTGACACCATCGGGACGCTGATGGGAGTGGGCACACAAGCCGGTTACATCGACGATAAGGGGGAATTACCTCGGGCCAATCAGGCCCTATCTGCAGATGCGATCGCCACTACGGCGGGGGCCATCATGGGCACCTCTACTGTGACCACCTTCGCTGAATCTGCGGCTGGAGTATCTGAGGGGGGCCGGACCGGGCTTACGGCGGTTGTTGCCGGCATTATGTTCATTGTGGCCCTCCTGTTCGTGCCTATCTTTGAGGCGGTTCCCGCCTTTGCCACGGCCCCGGCCCTGTTGATTGTCGGGGTGTTGATGATGGCTAGCGTCAGCAGCATTCGCTGGGGCGATCTGACCGAGGCCATCCCGGCCTTTGTCACCATGTTCTTTATCCCCCTGGGCTTTTCCATTGCCGCCGGGCTGTCTGCCGGGCTAATTCTTTATCCCTTTACCAAGCTCGTTGCAGGCCGCTCTAACGAAATCCCTTTGATCACCTGGATTCTAGCCGCTATCTTTATCTTTCGATTTGCGTTTGAATCCGTCCGCTTCGGTTAGGTGAATAGACGATGCTGTTGACCAACGCACTTGCTGCCCGTGGATGGGGCGAAAACAAAGCCAATCGATGAGGGCAGGACGCGCCGTCTATAGCGTCAACAGCATCTCGGACCACCTGAAAAAGGGCGGCGATCGCGAATATGCAGGATAGAAACTGCGGACTTCAAGATTGTATAACTTCAAGATTGTATACAGTATACATAGCACTTTCTCTAAACCAGATCCCTATGTTAGTCACCCAACAGCCCGTATTTCGCCGATTTTGGTATCCCGTAGTCCCCTGCTCGCACTTGGCCGATGGTCCCCAACCCTTCGAACTATTGGGCGAACCGCTAGTCCTGTGGCTCGACGAGCAGGGCCACCCAGCGGCTATGCGCGATCGCTGCTGTCATCGCACCACCAAGCTCTCCCTCGGTAAGGTCGAGCAAGGCCGCATTTGCTG
>JBARYO010000102.1:0-10243 GCA_049647905.1 Elainellaceae cyanobacterium
CCTAGCGCGTCGTGATGCCGAGTGGATGGGGCAGGTGCACCGCTTCTTAAGGCTCAGCGTAGGGCTGATTCAGCAGGGCATGAGCCCTCCCGAGCGGCGTAAGAACTACGCCTGCGATATCACCTATTGCACTAACAGTGAGCTGGGATTTGACTACCTGCGGGACAACATGGCCACATCGGCAGATGATGTGGTGCAGCGCTCGTTCAACTACTGCGTGATCGACGAAGTAGATTCAGTGCTGGTGGATGAAGCGCGCACGCCCTTGATTATTTCAGGTCAGGTGGAGCGGCCCAGCGAGAAGTACGTCCGTGCGGCGCAGGTGGCGGCGGCGCTGCAGCGCAAGGAAGATGAGGACGACGAGTCGGGCCACTATGAGGTCGACGAGAAGGCCCGTAACGTGCTGCTGGCTGACGAAGGCTACATTGACGCCGAGAAGATCTTAGGGGTAGAAGACCTGTTTGACCCTAAAGATCCTTGGGCTCACTACATGTTCAATGCTGTCAAAGCCAAAGAGCTTTTCATCAAAGACGTCAACTATATCGTTCGCAACGGCGAGGTGGTGATTGTTGATGAGTTTACTGGGCGGGTGATGCCGGGACGGCGGTGGAGCGACGGCTTGCATCAAGCCATTGAGGCTAAGGAGCGGGTAGAAATCCAGCCAGAAACCCAAACCATGGCGACCATCACCTACCAGAACTTTTTCTTGCTCTACCCGAAGCTGGCCGGTATGACGGGAACCGCCAAGACGGAAGAGGCAGAGTTCGGCAAGATCTATAACCTAGAGGTGACGGTGATCCCCACGAACCGGCCTACGGGCCGAGCCGACTTGTCGGATGTGGTGTACAAAACCGAAGATGCAAAGTGGGCCGCTGTAGCTCAAGAGTGCGCCGATATGCACCGCGACGGGCGTCCGGTGTTGGTAGGCACCACCAGCGTTGAGAAGTCAGAGCTGCTGTCTCAGCTGCTGAGCGAGCTGGACGTGGAGCACAACCTGCTCAACGCCAAACCCGAGAACGTTGAGCGGGAGTCTGAAATTGTTGCTCAGGCCGGGCGTAAGCAGGCGGTGACCATTGCCACCAACATGGCCGGTCGCGGTACAGACATTATTTTGGGTGGCAACTCAGACTACATGGCGCGGCTGAAGGTGCGGGAGTATTTTATGCCTCGCATCGTCGAACCAGAGGACGACGGGTTCTCTGTAACCAAAGTGGCAGGGGCAAGCCGCCGCAAGAACAGCAAAGGCTTCACATCAGATGGCAGCAAAAAAGAGAAGACCTGGAAGGTTTCACCTCAGATTTTTCCAACGGAGCTGCCGTCCGAGCTAGATATCAACCTCAAAGGTGCCGTGGAATTTGCGGTGAAGCAGTATGGTGAGCGATCGCTACCAGAGCTAGACGCAGAAGACAAAGTGGCGACTGCTGCAGAAAAAGCGCCCACGGATGACGCAGTGATTCTGAAGCTGCGAGAGGCCTACAATACTATCCGCAAAGAGTATGACAGCTACACCGAGGCTGAGCACGAGGAAGTGATTCAGCTGGGGGGCCTGCATGTCATTGGCACTGAGCGCCACGAATCTCGCCGCGTCGATAACCAGCTGCGAGGCCGGGCCGGCCGTCAAGGTGATCCTGGCTCCACCCGATTTTTCCTGAGCCTGCAGGACAACCTGCTGCGCATCTTTGGGGGCGATCGCGTCGCCGGCCTGATGAATGCGTTTCGCGTCGAAGAGGATATGCCCATTGAGTCAGGCTTCTTGACCCGTTCTTTAGAGGGGGCGCAAAAGAAGGTCGAGACCTACTACTACGACATGCGTAAGCAGGTGTTCGAATACGACGAGGTGATGAACAACCAGCGTCGTGCCATCTATGCCGAGCGTCGCCGCGTCCTAGAGGGACAAGACCTCAAGGAGCAGGTGATTAAGTACGCCGAACAAACCATGGATGACATCGTCCAGGCCTACGTCAATCCTGAACTGCCTCCAGAAGAGTGGCAGCTTGATAAGCTAGTTGCCAAAGTGAAGGAGTTTGTCTATCTCCTTGCTGACCTCGAACCGTCGCAAATCGAAAACCTGACCGTCAGCGAGATGAAGACGTTTTTGCATGAGCAGGTGAGAATTGCCTACGACTTGAAGGAGGCTCAGGTGGAGACCATAAAGCCGAGCTTTATGCGGCAGGCCGAACGTTTCTTCATCCTGCAGCAGATCGACTCCCTCTGGCGGGAACACCTGCAGCGGATGGATGCGCTGCGGGAATCTGTGGGGCTGCGGGGCTACGGTCAGCAGGATCCGCTGATTGAATACAAGAGCGAGGGGTATGAACTGTTCCTCGACATGATGACGGATATCCGGCGCAACGTGGTGTACTCCCTCTTCCAGTTCCAGCCACAACCCCAGCCAACAACGACTCCAGCGACGTCAGAGACGACGTAACTCGTCAGCCTTGGGCGTCAGCCGGTTTGGCTGGTCCGGTCCCCGCAATGGGAACCACAAATCGGCTTACCGTTCGGCCATCCTCAAGCTGGTACAGATTAAATTCTCCTCCCATTTGCTGCATCAAAGATTGGCAGATGCTGAGGTGCAGCCCTGGAGGATAATCTAGGGGTGACGACACTAAAATATCGTCACCCCGTCCGTCGTGGAGATCCCGCAACAGGTCCTGCTGTAGGCTGCCATAGTCGGTGATGCTAATTTCTAACCAGTGAAAGTCGACGGGACGGCACCAGATATCAAGCCGACCTTGATGGGGCGATCGCCGACAGGCGGCCATTGTCGCCTCGCCTATCACAAGCTCAATCTTGACCGCATCGGACCCCACCCTCAGCGTTTGCTTATTGTGGACCTGTACCCAAAGCTGACGTTCTTTAATAATGGGGTCGACGCGCTCCATGACGCGCTTTAGCAACGTTGCAAGGGAGATGGCATTGTCTTTGGGAAAGACCTGCCAATCTTCTTCTACAAGCATCGGTTTCGTGCGGGCCAGTAAGCCATTTAGCTCTCGGATCACTTGATGGTAGCGCATGCTGGCCAACGCATCTTTTTGGTGACTGAGTTCGTTTAGTTGGGCAGCATGCTGGCTCAGGGCGCGATACAGGGTGTCTAGCCGCTGATGCTTGTACCAATTGAGCTGCTCTAGCTGCTCTCGTCTCGCCGTGAGTGATTCTGTGATCATGAGCAGCCGCCTGGCCCAGGCGAGTTGCCCACAAAAGATCTCAAGGGTTTTGAGCTGTCGATCGAGCCAGAGTCGCTCCGTACCATCGGCGACTAACAGTACGCCACTGGGGGCATGGCTGGATGCCGTTTTTAGCGCAATGGCGAGGACCTGTCCGATATCGGACCCTGTAAGCCAGCGGCGCGTCTCGGCTGACATCTGGTGTTTGCTTAGCGTAGTGATGCCCCCCTGCTGCAGCGTGGCCTGAACCAGGGGATCCATCTCGATATTTACCTGGGCCTCGGTCCAAATTTGGAATCGGTGGTTGGATAGCGCTACAGCAGTCGGCTGCGCCGTGGACTGTCCTGGAACCCATGTGAGCAGGGCCGCTAGTGGTACCTGAAGCAGCGCAGCAACATGGTCAACCGTCGTCTGTTCTAGGACGTCAAGCTGCTGGGTCTCCTGCATGATGTTCAGACTGCTCTGAATGGAGTTGTAAACCTGCTGCTGCTCTTCAAGTTCTCCGTAGAGCTGGAATTGACGCAGTACAAGACCAATTTGTTGCCCTACGGCCCGCAGCAAATCTTGTTCCGTTTGATTCCAGACGCGGGGATGGTCATCGCCGACTACCAATAGCCCTCGCAAGGGGCTGTTAATCGCGGTATGACACAATAGCAGCGATCGCGTTCCAATGGTGAGAAATGCATCTCGCCAGCCCATCAGTTTCAGATCGCCATCTACGTCCTCCACTCCGACGGCGGTTTGACTATGCTCTAACATCTGCCAGTCAATCTGGTCCAAGCCATCTAACGGGCTAGCCAGAGCAGCGCCGCCTGGCCGTTCGTAAACAACGCCGAACTGCTCCTGTTGTTCTCGGTAGGCCAACACCCACACCCGCGTCACTCCAAGACGCTGGACCAAGCGATCGCTACAGTCGCGCAAGACTTGATTCCAGTCCTCGCGGCTGTAGATCGCGTGGGAAACACCCGCTACGAGGGCCTGATTCTGCTGAACCTGGGTGATGGCTTGCTCGGCACTATCGAGAGGGGCAACGAGACTGGCAAGCTGGGCTGCACCGCCGATGTATGCCTTTTCTTCAGCCGTCCACAGGCGGGACACCTTGTCATCGACGCCGAGAAACCCCAAAAGCTCACCCTGGAAGAGAATGGGCGCAACCAGTAGCGCCTGGGCCTGCAGCTTTTGCATCAGTTGGCCAACATTCTCTGGCTGTGCCGTGCTGTTGGCTTCACTAATCGATATCAAGCTGTTGGCCGTCAGGCTTTGGTAAAACGGTCCCACGTTCTGCACTGCAATTTGAGCCGGTGGATCAGGACTCGACCGGGGGGCGCTACCGTTAGTAATCCGCTTGCTTCCGGGTTGCCCAATTCGATGCTGAAGCAGGCGATTCTGGTGATCTAGCCAGTAGATATAGGTCCGGTTCGCGGCAATAAACTGATGGGTCTCTCGGGTAATTGCTGTCAAACGGCTCTCGACAGATGGCAGATGACTGAGCTCAGATAGCAGCGTCAGTAAGGGCGCTGATGTCTGCTTAATTTGCTGCTGCTGCTGTGCTACATCAGTGCGGGACAGCGCTGCCCCAAGTTCACCAAACAACATCGACAACCTTGCCTTGTCGCTCGGCTGCGCAGGAACACCCCATTCTTGGACGCCCAAAATAGCAGCGCCAAAACAGACGTTCTTACACCGAATAGGAAACAAAAGCGTGCCCTGAATTTTCAGACGCTGCGCAATTTTTTGCCACCGCCCGGCTCGAAACTCGTCCTGTAGGTTCGGTAACCCTGCTAGACGCTGCTGCACGATCACTTGTTCCAGCAGTTCGCCTGGGGCTAAGGGAAAGTCTTGGGTCAGCACCTGGCGATCGCCGGTAGGAGTGCGTCCGCCTTGCCCATGCATACGCTGAGTAGCACGATCGTACAGACCAATCCAGATCAGGGTATAGTCAAACTCAGCGGCGAGATGAGCAATAACATGGTCAATCTGAACCCGCTCGCTGGGCTCATCGCGTAGGATTTGGAGGGTGCGTCCCAGCGCGATCAGTTGTCTGTCCCCCTGTTGCCCGCTCATGGTGTTAGTCTCGTAGTTATCCTAGTCCCGACGTTATCCTAATCTCATACACCGCTAGATGGCCATTGCTGGCACGTTGCTGCAGCACGACATACGGTGCGTGGACAGACTATACCTGATATTGACATTCTGCAGTAATATGCAGCAAACTGCATATTTTTGGGATGTTATCTGAAATTTAGATCTGTTTCATCGTTCATCCCGACATGGTTTTTGATCCATACAGCGTCATCCATTCGCCCCTGGCCTTGGCGGCGAACATCAACCCAGAACGGGTTCAGCGGCAGACGATCGCGGCATTGCGCTATCTCGGCCAGCGCCGTGACCAGTATTGGGTGCAGCAGCTGCAATCTAGCCTGCAGTCAACCTACTGCTTGTCGTCCCCTCCACTGACCCAGTCCCTTTGGGGCCTTACGTTCAAAAATCCTTTGGGGCTCGCTGCTGGGTTTGACAAAGATGGGCAGGCCGCGGGTACCTGGCATTGGTTTGGCTTTGGATTCGCGGAACTAGGTACCGTCACCCGCTATCCACAGCCTGGCAATCCCCCACCACGCCTATTTCGACTTGAGCGCGACCAGGCCGCCATTAACCGGATGGGATTCAATAACTTGGGGGCCACGGCCCTGGCCGAGACCCTAAATCAGACCTGGAGCGGCCAACCCCATCCTATTCCTATCGGCCTCAATTTGGGTAAATCTAAGGTCACCCCCCTGCCCGATGCGGCAGATGACTATGGCCACAGCTTCAAGGTACTTCAAGGTCTTGGCGAATACATTGTAGTCAATGTATCTTCCCCCAACACACCAGGTCTGCGATCGCTGCAGGCCGTTGAACAGCTCGAGCCTATTTTGACTCAGCTGAACGCCCTCAACAGGGCGGAGGTACCTATTTTGGTCAAAATTTCCCCTGATCTGGCCTGGGAGGACTTGGCAGCGGTGTTGGACTTAGCGCAATCTATCGGCGTTGCTGGGATTATTGCCACCAACACCACCTTGAGCCGTGCCCATTTGATGACCGCAAAGATTCGCCAAACGGGACAATCTGCAGAGCATGAGGCGGGTGGACTCAGCGGCGCACCTTTGCGATCGCGTTCGACGGAGGTGATTCGCTTCATTTACCGGTATACCGGGGGGACGCTACCTATTGTTGGCGTCGGCGGCATTTTTACTGGAGAGGACGCTTGGGAGAAAATCACGGCAGGGGCAAGCCTACTCCAGGTCTACACTGGCTGGATTTACGGCGGCCCCGGAATGGTACGTCGGATCTTGGCCCATCTCCTCCAGCAGATGAATGCTGCAGGACTAAGCCACATTTCGGAGGCTGTTGGCCTCAGCGATCGCTAATCTCTGCGACTTAGGGTAAGTTTAGCGTAGAGTGAGCTTGGTCCTATTTGGGTACTCGCTTGAGATTATGCATGTTGAATTTCGCGAATGTAACGTCTTTGATATTTGGATTTGGCTGGAGCTAGATACGGTTCCAACATCGGTGGAGCAGCAATATATTGAGGAGATCTTCAGCTCGTGGTTCTTTCTCGGTAAGTTGGGGGGCTTCAATGCCGAGAACCTGCAGGTTCAAGAAGCTGGTGTGGACATCAGCTATATGCCATACAGCGAGGATGGTGAGCACAGCGGGGACAGCAGGCTGATGGCGCTGATGCACAACATGGCAGATGTGGAATACCAAGGGGTTTGGGCGCGCTGCTGGTTTGATCTGGGCACCTCCGATGCGATCGCCCTTGACGTTCTCATCAACACGCTGGCGCAGTTCAGCAAGGACTACATTGTTATCAAGCAGGTGGTCATTGGAGGCGAGAACGCTGACTGGCCCACACCAGAGCATGAGCGCACCTTTATTCCCCGCGCCGATTTGAACTAAAACTCGTCGTAATTTGCGCCTGAAGACTCGTTTTCTTTTTTCGATCCCAATAGCTCTAGACGATCGACCCGAATGGAAGGGCTGGTGCGGTCGGCTCCAGTGGATCGATCCTGCCATCGATCGATTTTGAGCGCACCGCTGATGCCAATGAGGCTGCCTTTGCGGACGTAGTTCGCCGCAATTTCAGCGGTTCTGCCCCAGAGTTCCAAATTGAACCAGTCAGGTTCATCGCTATTGCGGCGACGACGGTCCACCGCCAGCGTTAGGCGGCACAGCACGCTACCGGACTCAAAGTAGCGTACGTCTGGATCACGCCCCGCGCGACCGACTAGATTGACGGTATTTAGTCCCATATCGGTAGTCCCGTACTATAAAGATATGCAGTGGAAGGTCTGTGATGCGATAGTGTTCACTGCATATAGGATACCGTGACAGCAGGACGCTAGGTGGCACAATTGGATGTATTCTTGACGGCCCAGGGAGATGGCGTACAAGCGAGTGGTGCAAAGCGTTGAGTGCAGGTGCAGAACCTATCGAGAGTGGCGATCGCTCCGCGAAACTGGATCTACCTCACTAGACGATATTCAGAAAACGTAATAGAATCCACACCGTTTAGATCATTTTGTAATCTGTGCTGTGAGCAGCGCATTACCCAACCACTAAAGTCAGTCCGTTTATGTCTGCCATGTAGGATAGTTTCACCAGTGTCCAAGCGCATCAGGGCGTTTGATATCGGTACTTCCTTTCGATGTCGGTGCTTTGATAGATGAGTCTTGACCTTGCTACCGTTGTTTAATCCTATTCTTGGGAGAGTGAATCGCCAGTGGGCATACTAAGCCGCTTCTCGTTATCGCGCGACATGGGTATCGATCTCGGTACCGCCAATACCCTTGTTTACGTCTCTGGTAAAGGAATTGTTCTTCAGGAACCCTCTGTCGTTGCGATCGACCAACAGGACAAAACCCCCCTTGCCGTTGGGGAAGACGCCAAGAAGATGCTGGGACGAACTCCCGGTAACGTGATTGCCCTGAGGCCACTCCGAGACGGTGTGATTGCCGACTTCGACACCGCTGAGATCATGCTGAAGCATTTTATTCGCCGAGTGCACGAAGGGCGGGCGCTGATCTCCCCGCGTATTGTGATCGGTATTCCGAGCGGTGTGACTGGCGTTGAGCGCCGAGCGGTTGAAGACGCTGCCCGGGAAGCGGGGGCTCGGGAGGTCCATTTGATCGATGAACCAGTCGCCGCCGCTATTGGGGCAGGATTACCTGTGGCGGAAGCTACAGGCAACATGATTATTGATATCGGTGGTGGTACGACCGAAGTTGCGGTCCTAAGCCTCCAGGGAACGGTCTTGAGCGAATCGGTCCGGGTAGCGGGGGATGAGCTTAGTGACTCTCTTGTTCAATACATGAAGAAGGTCCATAATCTCGTGATCGGAGAGCGAACTGCTGAAGAGATAAAAATATTGATTGGGTCAGCGTATCCCGTCGCCAACGAAGACGAGTTAATCATGGAAGTGCGCGGTCTGCATTTGCTGTCGGGATTGCCAAGAACCGTTACGGTTAAAGCCCCCGAAATGCGCGAAGCCATGGCCGAGCCCCTCTCAGTGATTGTCGATGCCGTTAAGCGGACGCTGGAGCGAACGCCCCCCGAACTTGCCGCCGACATTGTCGATCGCGGCATCATGCTGGCGGGTGGTGGCGCCCTGCTCAAAGAGCTCGACACGCTGATCAGCCATGAAACCGGTATTGTGGTTCACATCGCTGCCGATCCGCTGAGCTGCGTTGTCCTCGGCACGGGTCGAGTTTTGGAGAACTTTAAGCAGCTGGCACGCGTCTTCAAATGATGGCCCATGGTTCTGCGCCGTCACCCGGCATACCTGTTAGTACAAGTACATTGATAGCTTTTTGATGATCACGTGAGTAATCAACATGTATACGTTTCGACGTTGGTGGGATCTATATGGACTTCGAATTGGACTCGTGACAGTTGCCCTATCTGTCACCTGGCTGATTCGAGAAACCAATGGTCTACCTGTCTTAGAAACGTATCGTTGGATGCAGCAATCTATTCGTGCGGCCCCATCAGACGCTGAGGTTCTTGAGACCGCACGAATCCAGGAACTCCAGAGCCAGCTTCAGGAGATGCAGCAGCAAAACCAACAGCTGCGGACTCTCCTCGACTATCCAGCGCTAAACGTCGAAGACAATGTGCTTGCACCGGTCATTGGGCGCAGTACCGACCAGTGGTGGCACCAAATCCTTCTGGCTCACGGGAGCAACGCTGGTATCGAGGTTGGCGATGTCGTGGGCGGCGTGGGGGGCTTGGTAGGCCGCGTGACCCACGTGAGTCCCAACACAAGCCGTGTCTTGCTCCTCAGTGATCCAGCCAGTCAGGTCGGGGCAACGGTCAGCCGCTCACGGGCCATGGGGTATCTGCGGGGACAGGCTGGCGACCTCGCGGTTATGGTCTTCTTTGATAAGGTGCCAGATGTCCGTCCGGGGGATGCCGTGACAACTTCGCACCTCAGCCATTTGTTTCCTGCCGGTATTCCCATCGGCACCGTTCGCTCAATCGATTTGGCCAAGTCACCAGCGCCAGAAGCGTTAATTGAAATGACTGCCCCGATCAGTCGACTGGAGTGGGTCGTTGTTCACCCCAATCCCAAGTTGACTCCAGAGAGGGCAACAGCGGGATCATCTGCAGGATTGCCTGATGGAAACCCTTAATCCTAGCCTTCGCCGCTTGCTCGACTGGGTGGTTATCGTTGGGTCAGTCAGCATCTGCGCCTTAGTTCTCCCAATCCGATTTACGGGAATCGAGCTTTTGGGCACTGGGCCAAACTGGCTTTTGATTTGGGTTGTCGCTTGGAGCTTGAAACGTTCCCCCTTGCAGGGTGGATTGGCTGGCCTGTGCTTGGGGTTTGTTCAAGATGGCATGAGTATGGCGCAGCCGACCCATGCCTTGGGGCTCGCGCTGGCTGGGATGTTGACGGCTCGTCTGCAGAAGCAGCGATACATCCAAGAGGATTTTATCTCAGTAGCCATGATTGTTTTTGCCATGGCGATAATCGTGGAAACTACTACGGCCATTCAGTTTAGCGTCGAGTATTTGCTTGATGCGGTGCCGAAGTC
>JBARYO010000103.1:0-2206 GCA_049647905.1 Elainellaceae cyanobacterium
CCTGATGATGCTCTACGGCGGCATGAACTCTGACGACCGGGAGCAGGTGAAAGCGGCATTCCAAGCAGGACCTGATATTTCTAACGTGCGGATTCTGCTGGCCACCGACGCCGCTTCAGAGGGGCTAGACCTGCAAAATCACTGTTCTAACCTCATCCACTACGAGATTCCCTGGAACCCAAACCGCATGGAGCAGCGCAATGGCCGTATCGATCGCCACGGTCAAAAAGCGGATGAGGTTATGATTTACCACTTTGTGGGTAAAGACTATTCGACCCAAGGCACTATAGGCGTTCGCCCTGGGGATTTGGATGGCGACCTAGAATTTCTGCTGCGCGCTGCTCTAAAGGTAAATACCATCCGGGAGGACTTAGGCAAGGTGGGGCCAGTAATTGCTAAGCAGGTGGAGGAGGCAATGCTGGGCAAGCGCACCACCCTCGACACGACGCGGGCGGAGCGAGAGAGTGAACCTATCCGGCGGCTACTTAAGTTTGAGCGGCGGGTACGTGAGCAGATTGAACGGCTAAAAGAGCATCTACAAGAAACGCGCACCAATCTGCGGCTGACGCCAGAGCACGTTGAGTCTGTGGTTCGCGTCGGTCTAGAGGTCGCTCAGCAGCCACCCCTACAGCCGGTGGACGGCCAGCCCAGGGTATACCAGCTACCGCCAATGAAAGGAAGCTGGGCGGCCTGCGGGGAGGGGCTCGCTCATCCCCATACCGGCGAGGTTCGCCCGCTTGTTTTTGACCCAGACCTGTCGCGGGGGCGAGATGATGTGGTGCTGGTCCACCTCAACCACCGACTGGTGCAGATGTGTCTGCGTTTGCTGCGGGCAGAGGTGTGGGCCAGCGGCGTCAGTAAATCACTGCACCGGGTGACGGCGCGGGTGGTCGATAGTTCGGCGCTAGAGACCCCGGCGGTAGTAGCTTACGGGCGGCTAGTGATTCTAGGCGGCGACCAGCAGCGGCTGCACGAGGAGGTGATTACCGCTGGCGGGATGCTACGAGAGGGTCGCTTTAGCCGGTTTAAGAGCCTGCTGGCGATGCGCCAGGCCTTAGACGCGGTTGTTCCAGAGCCAGTACCCGATGAGATGAAGCAGCGGCTGGTGGACGTCTGGGATAGCTACGCAGAGCCACTGCTTCAAAGCCTAGAGGTGCGTCAGAAGGAGCGGACGGCTTCCCTGGAGCGATCGCTACAGGAGCGCTGCGAGAAAGAGGTCAACGATATTACCAGCGTCATGACCGAGCTGCGGCAGAGCATTCTTGATGAGCTAGCTGATGATGAGGAACCTCAGCAGCTCAGTCTCTTCAGCGATGCAGAACGCGACCAGTTTGACCGCAATCGTAGCAGCCTGCAGGCGCGAGTCGATGAAATTCCAGAGGAGATTGAGCAGGAAACAGCTCTAATTCGCGCCCGGTTTGCCGACCCCACGGCGCGGCTATTCCCTTTGGCGATTACCTTTCTAGTGCCGAAGAAGCTGATCCAACGGCCCTAGCGCGAATAGTTAGTATCATCCTCACGCGATATATCTGCCCATGACAGCAATCTCCAAGGGGGCGATCGCCCTCACGCTAGCGACGATTGGTCTCCTATTTCTCGGTGGCCGCAGCCTAGCTCAGCCAACTCAAGTATGCGAATACAATTCAGATCTAGGGATGCCAAACCCATTGGGGATGCGGTCCTACATCAGCATTACCGAAGAAGATGGCAATATTTCATTTCTCTACGAGCAGTTTCCGTCAAATGTCGGCAATGGCGATGTCCCAGTGACGATCGCCTCTAATCGCGTTCTCACTTTTTATGAAACCGAACTAGCGGCGGCGAGGCAGATGATGCGGCAAAATCCAGAATTTTACTCTGAGCTGGTGGGCTACCCCGATCCTGAGGGATTTGCTTCCATCGACGCCGTATTGATTTGTAGGCCATATTCATCACGCTAAACTCTTAGCGATCGCCGCCTCGATCTTGTTACGGTTAGACAACCACCAGCTTCTCAGTAAGCGCCAGCTGACCCCGCTACTCGATAGTCATCTCCTATGTCCACTGCCCGCCACCACGCCGAATGGTTGTCCCTTGTTGAAGCCTCCGGGCCGTTTGTTAGCCCGCAGGTGCTGCTGGAGGTCTTTCCCCAGGGGCTAGAGGCCCATCAGCCCGACCTATTCCGTACGCTACGAATGGCCTACGAGGAGTGGCTAGACAACAACCG
>JBARYO010000104.1:0-10314 GCA_049647905.1 Elainellaceae cyanobacterium
CAAATCCCAGATTAGCTGCTGCTTTTGCCCCATGACCAGGGTGATGTTGTGTAAAAACGGCGCGGCGCGGCGAAAGGGGACCTGGCCAGCGACCTCTACTTTGCCGCTGGAGGGGTGGATGAGGCCGGTGAGCATTTTGAGCGTGGTGGTTTTTCCGGCACCGTTGGGGCCAAGGAAACCTACGACTTCTCCTGATTCGATGGAAAAACTAACCTGCTTGACGGCTTCTACTTGGCGGTAGCGGCGCTTGAAAAAGTGGGAGAGGGTCCCCTTTAAGCCTGGCTCTTTGATAGGGACAGGGTAGGTTTTACTGAGCTGGTCAGCGTTGATGATAGCCACGGCAGTGCTCACCCAAGGTGTTTGTTTAGATGATAGCCAAATGGCGTTGGCGAGCGATCGCAATTAGCTGCCAAAGAGTATGGCTCCAAGGCGATCGCCCCCACTAGTTCAGTCGCCTAAAGGGCTTCGTCATCTCTGACTGACTATTGAGCCTGCGATGGCAAAGACGCTACTTCAGGCGCAGGCACATTCAAAACGCACGAAATATTCAGGAGAAAGATTGTTTTGCTTTTCTCACCAGGAATCACAGCCATGTAGCTCATCAGCTCTAGGAGTTTAGATGCCGCACTGGCCGATGGCGGCAGCGATCGCAACAAATCTGGCGACAGTTCAACTAAATTTGGCAAGCCATCGGTCCAAATTCCAAACGCTTCCCGTTGAGAACTCTGGACAATGATTAAAAATGGCGGCGGTGATGGCGTAGGACTAGGGGTGAGCCACTGATGCAGGTTGATAGCCCGGATTACATGGGATCCGATTCGCAGCAGTCCCATACGATGCAGGCTGTCATCACTGTCCTCTAGCTTGTGGCGCAGAACCCGCAGAATACTTGTCAAGGGTACGGCGATGCAATAGTCTGCCAGGGGACACGTAAGAAAGGTCTGCCGATCCAACTCCTGACTCAGTGGGGTGTTTGATGTCATGGCTCCTCAACCAGAGATAGGATTCGGGACGTTTGCACTTAGAACCTCCGCCACCATCGTCAGCAGCTGGTGCTCCAAATAGGGCTTGCTGATATAGGCGATCGCACCGAGCTGTTCCGCTAAAGAGCGATGCTTGCCGCTGCTTCGGGACGACAGCATCACCACCGGAATCCTGGCTAGCTCTGGATCCAGCTGGCAGTGCTGCAGGAATTCAAAGCCGTTCATGCGAGGCATCTCAATATCGCAAATCACCAGCTGGATATCGGGATAACCCAGGAGCTGGTTGATGGCCTCTTGACCATCCTGAGCTTGAATGACCCGATGATATCCAGCCTTTTGTAGGGTAAGGCTAAGGGTTTGGCGGGTTGTAATCGAATCATCCACAATCAGGAGTGTGTTGCCCTCGCGGTTTGCACCAAGCTCTGAGTCGGGGGAGGAATGGGCGGGGCGAGGGAGATTGGTCAGCGCGCCGGTTGGGCTATCTAGAGGGGGATGAGCCGAATTATCGGTGGTATCTCGAGCCGCCTGTAGGCTAGAGACAGCCTCAGCTAAGGCAGCACTATCCAACACCAGCGTTAGCCGACCATCTGCCAGGATACTGGCCCCATAGATATAATCCTGGGTTTTCAGCAAGGGATTTAGGGGACGAATCACCAGTTCTTGCTCGCCCAGCATCTGATCGATTTCTAGCCCGATGAGCGCGTCTTGATGGCGAATGAGAAGAACGTGAGGCGTAGCCGAATTATCAGACGTCTTATTGTTTGGTGAGGCATTGGGTGGGGCGGGCAACCGCTGAATTTGAGCGGGGTAGTCCAGCAGCTCCGACAACCGATAGACGGGAACGAGGCAAGCGCCCTCTCCCTCCCCCCACCACAAGGAGCGCGAATGCTCTCGCTGCTGCACCTGGCCCGCTTGGGGAATCATGATTTGCTCAACGGCATCCGGCAGCAGGGCGTAGGTTCGCATCTCGGCGTGACAGATGAGCAATCTGGCAATGGTCAAACTCAGGGGAATCCGCAGCGTGAATGTGGTGCCCTGTCGGGCAGCCGACGTCACCGAAATTTCACCTTGGAGCGCCTGCAGCTGATTGCGCACGACATCCAGCCCTACCCCTCGACCCGAAAGACTGCTGATTTGGGCCGCCGTCGAAAAGCCAGGTTCAAACAGGAAATCTGTAAGCTGGGCTGGGCTCAGTCCATAGGCTTGTTCAGGTGAGATCAGCTGTCGCTCAACAGCGTGCTGGCGAATCCGTTCAAAATCGATTCCCTGACCATCATCGCAGACCTCTATCACCAGATGTTTGCCCTGGTGATGGGCCGCAATTTCGAGTTGCCCTGCCTTAGGCTTAGACCGCTGCTGCCGAACGGTGACAGGCTCAATGCCGTGGTCAAAGGCGTTGCGAACCAAGTGCAGAATCGGATCATAAAGCTTTTCCCCAATCGCTTTATCCACCAATACCTCGGTGCCCCGAAGGGTTAGCTCTACCGGCTTGTGGTGGAGCGTCTCCAACTGCTGCAGAACGCGAGGGAAGCGCTCAAAAAGCTGCTCCAAGGGAGACATCCGACCTTCAATCAAAGCGTCTCGAGTTTTGAGCAGTAGCCGCCCCTGTTTTTCTTGAGCTTGACGCGATCGCCGGGTAAACAATTCCACCGCGTCAACCGCCTCTACCAGCTGCACCGCATCGTCCAAGAGGGATTGAATAACGAGATCCGGTTCGCTATATTGATCTAATTCCAGAGCGTCGAATCTAACAGAGGTTGGGGGCGATTGGGGCAACGCTCCCATCCCTAACGGCTGGGCCTGAGGCTGGGCGATTGACGGCAGTGCCGGAGGCGAGGCTGATGCCGGGCAGTCACTAGGGTGATAATGGCTCAGCGGCATTGGGGGAGCGTCGATCCAGTCCTGGAGCTGGCTCAACAGGTTCTGATGCTGTTGCAGCCGTGCATACAGGGTATGCATGGCCGTCTGGATTTGTTCCGCCTGAAGAGACTGCTGGTTATGGTTGGTGAGTAGTTCACCGATGGCATAGTTGAGCTGATCTAAATGTTCAACCTGAATCCGTACCGTGGACGGCATCGCCCCTGGATTGGGCGTATTGGGCTGCTGGTCAGGGGATCGAGAATAGGCTGGCGAGACCTCCGTGAGCCGAAGAACCTCTGGGTCAGCGGCGGGTTCAGCGTTACTGGGCTCGGTATTGGCCATCGGGGCGATCGCGTCAGCGGAAACGGAAAGGGGGGCAGGGTTGGGGTCAGCCTCCGCGCCGTCGTCTATATCGCTTGAGTCAGCGCCCCAAATGTTTTCCAGGAGGATGTCGGCATCTGCATTGACGTCTGCAGCCCGATCGATATCCGCATCCGCACCGTCACCAATACCATCATCACCGACAGAGTTGGGATGATCTAGAAGAGGCTCAATGGTATGGTCAAGCCCCTCCACCGCGCCATCAGGCGAAGCGGACAAGATACCCGCTTCAGGGTCTTGCGCCTGCCCCGGTGATGCCTGGGCAGATCTGCGTATCCAGTGAAAGAGTTTGTGGATGCCTGGAATGGCCATCCCGCCAGCCGCAGAGCTTGCCCCAGAACCTGAAGTGTCCTCAACCGCAGCGGCATGATCTGGGGTAGCCGTATCACCTGAGGCGTCTACTGCTTCATGCCCTTGAATGGAAGGGCTTGCTGCTTCGACAACCGCTGCCGAATGGTCCAAAGCATCGTCGACATCAGCAGGCTGGTGTTCACCATGGGCGAGGGCCTGCAGCGGTTCAGAGGGCTGTCCACCTTGGGTGCGATCGCCCGCTAGGACGGCGGCTTGCCCTGCTTGAAAATCCTGTAGGGCGAGTTGGGCGATCGCCTCGAGTTGCTCAGGCTGATGGGCTAGGGCAGCAAGCGTCGCTTGGGCAATATCTCCAAATCCAGGTAGATTTAGGGACTCCCCTAACCCAAAAAACACCTCGGCTTGCGTTTCCAACACCGTCAGAATTTCTGCAGACAGCCCAGCGTCCAACACCGCTGCCAGCTGATCGAGCCGTTGAGACACCCCCAACTCGAAGATGGATTGCGTCACGTCAAATCCCAACTCTGTTGAGGTGGGTGGCGGGACATCTTGATCAAAGCAGACCCCCAAGCTATCTTGCAGCTGTGCAAAGATGGCTGCCGTCCGATTGAGGATGTCATCTTCATCGAGAGCAGCGCCGGTTAGCTCAGCCCTCAACGCTGAGCGGAGGCATTCAAAGCCCTCAAACAGCAGGGCATCAATTTCCCCATTGACGGACACATCAGGGCGACAGAGCGCCCTAAACACATCCTCTAAGGAATGCGCCATTGTGGCGATCGTCTCTAGATCAAGACTAGCTGCTGCGCCTTTGAGCGTATGGGTCGCCCGCATCAATGTATTGACTTTGTTGATGCTGCTGTCCTCCTGCAGGGTAAGCAATCCCTGTTCCAGAATCTGCAGCAGTTCCGGAGCCTCTTGCAGAAAGTACTGATACCCCTGGGCTCGAATAATTGGATCACTCGTCATGGTTAATTCACCCTGAATCGCTGGCTAGTCATCTCAAGGTCTTGGGCAGTCTTGAGTAAGGTCTGAAAGGCTGTGGAAATACTGACTGAGTCTTCGGAGGTTTGGTTGGCAATTTCGGCAACATCCTGCATGGTTTGGGTGACAGATTGACATTGCTGGGTCTGGTTTCGGGTCGCCTCGGTAATCCCAAAAACCAATCGACTAATCTGCTCTGTGGCCGTCACAATAGCCTTCAAGCTCTCTCTCGCTTCGTTCACCACGGTGGTTCCCGAAGCCACCCGCTGAATCCCATCTTCCATAGCGGTGGCGACCGCTGCTGTACTGGCCTGAATTTCCTGCACCAGCTGCTCAATATCTGTGGCGGCATTAGCCGACTGGCGGGCAATCGAGCGAACTTCATCCGCCACCACCGCAAAACCTCGCCCATACTCCCCAGCTCGGGTCGCTTCAATCGAGGCATTGAGAGCCAGAAGCTGGGTTTGAGTGGTAAAGTTACCAATCAAATTCACCACCTTGGAAATCTTTTGGGACGATTCACCTAGGCGCTTGAGGCGCTTGTTGGTTTCGGCTACCGTGCCTCGAATTTGCTGCATTTCGTCCACCGTGCGATCGATGGCGGCATCTCCAGTCAGTACGGTTTGATTCGCCTGCTGGACCGCTATTTCCACCTGCTGGGCATTCACCTCTACCGCCTGAGTCGTCTGTGCCATCACCTGCAGCTCACCTAGTGCCGTTGCCAGCACTTTAAATTGCCCCTGAGCCTGGTCTGCCAGGGTTGTAATCGCTGAGCCACTGGCTTGAGAGGTGTGGGTTACCAGACTCGCCGCCTCCTGCATCTGAATAACGAGCCGTTGCAGGCTGCCGAGGGTATTGTTATAGGCATCGGCCACCGTGCCCACCTCACTCTCCGTCACCGGGGCCCGAACGGTGAGGTCGCCATCTAATGCCGGTCGCACGGCGGACAGCAGCTGAATCACCTGCTTTTGAATTTGCTCTTTGGCCGCTCTGTTCTGTGCCACCGCTTGGGCCAGCTCCCTCGACTGCTGCTGCAGTTTCTGGACATAACTGCCCTGCTGAATGGCAACATCGAGCTGGGCCGCAATTCGCTTAGCAAAGTTGATCTCACTCTCTTGCCAATCGCGGGGATGCTCACACTGGTGAATACAGAACAGGCCCCACAGGTCATCGCTCTGAAGCAAAGGCACCACTAGATTGGCTTGCACCTGGAACTGGGCTAAGACATCGATGTAGCATTGCTGAATACCCGAAGCGTAAACATTGTTGATCGTCGAAACATGCCCTTTACGGTATTTCTCAGCAAAGCCCCGGCTGAAACAGTGATCTTCAACCTTTACCTTGAGAGCCGAGACATAGCCTGGCCGCACATCTTCAGCGATGGTTCTGCCCTGGCTATATCCTGAGCCTGGATCAAACCTAAAGACAGCCACGCGATCCGCCTCCAGGAAACTGCGAATTTCCCGAGTCGTGGTATTGAAAGCCTGCTGCACATCTAAGGATTGACGAATGCGACCGACAATATTGGTAATCAGCCGTTCCTGCTCAGCAGATTGAGCCATCTGATTGGACGTGCGCTCCACCTGCTGCATGTAGTCTACTTTTTGCATCGCCACCCCAACCTGAGTGGCAATTTGACTGATTGCGCCGATTTCGACCGTGGCCCAAGAGCGAGGCTCATGGCTCTGATAGGCTCCCAGGAGTCCCCACAGTTCGTTTCCCTTGAAGATTGGCGCAATTATTAATGCTTGAATTTCAAGATCTATCAGCCCTTCAATTTGCTCAGCGCTAAACCCAGCCGCGTGAATATTGTTCACAGCTAAATCTTTTCGGTCGTTGTAGGGGCCGCCTTGAGTCGCCTGTAGATCGATCCTGGGCCAGACGGCTCCCGTGGCGGTATTCCCCATTGGCTCCAATCCTGTCGTCGCACGTTCAGCAACAAGCCCACTGTTCCAATCTGCATGGAATCGATATATCGCAACGCGATCGCATTTCAGCAGCCGTCGAATCGACTGATTTGCCGTCTGAACGATAGCGTCCAAATCCTGGGCCTGAAGAATCTCTGGAATAATTTCAGACACTGAATAGCTAACGCGAGCAGCTTGAGCCATCTGGGCCGACTGCTCCTGCATTTGCCTCAGGTAGTCAGCGCTCTGTAGCGTTGCTCCGAGCTGCCGTCCCACTTCCGCAAGCGCGGTGATATCTCGACCCAACCAGTGCCGTGGCCCACTGTGTTGAAAGGCGCTCAGCAGCCCCCAGAGCTTCTCCCCCTGTTTGATGGCCACAATGGCAAAGGATTTGACCCCAAAGTACTCCAGGGTATCGACATGACAATCGCTCAACCCCGCCGTGTAGATATCATCGGCAACAAACGGCTCGCTCGTGCGGAACCTACCCCCCTTATTGTCCTGGAGGTAGGTATCCTCCCAGGCACTTCCCACTAGCGGCGGCCAGGCTCCTGGCTCAGACTCGTAAACAAAATCACCAAAATAGTCGGGGCGAAACTTATAGATCGCGATCCGTTCCACATCTAGAAGCTGTCGGACGTCCTGTACGGCGATTTGGCAGGCGCTCTCAACATACGAGGCATCACTGATTTTGTGAATAATATCAGGCAGTGCTTGCTCATATTGTTCTGCTTTGAGTTTCTCGCGGTGCAATTCTAGGGATTGCAGCCCTAATCGTAGTTCTGTCGCAACGTTATAGAGCAACGTTGACTCTTTGATCTGCCAGCACCGCGGCAGCTCGCATTGCTGCACCACCAGCAAGCCCCAAGCTTGATCCAATAGAATTGGCATACTCAAACTGGCTTGAGTTTGGAACCGCGCTAGGATTTGCTGCTGGTAAGGCGTTAAGGGAGCCTGAGCAACATCGTCAATTGAAATTTGCTGCTGAGCATCCTGCAGTGACTTGGCTCCAAATGCAATTGCAGGCAGTGTTTCGTTCAAGCTCGGCGTATAGCCCTCTGCTAGCGACTCCGCTACGACGGTCCCTTCTGTCTCCGGTTGCAATTGATAAACCAAAACCCGATCGGCTTGAAAATGGTGACGGACATCCATCACTATCGCCCCCAGCAGATCCTTCAAAGTATCCGCTTGGTTTGAGCGTTGCGATAGGCTCATCAGCCACGACAGATCGGCGTCGCTCAGGAGAGTCTGTGAATCGCCACTACTGGGTCTACTCGGCGAATCGACCATTGAAGAGACATTGTCAGGCTGATGTGAGATGGGAAAGGATTGTTCAGAGGTTTTGAGTTTCTGCATAGTCATGTTTTGGGCTGTTTTGCGAACTTAAAAAACTTCACGAGGGGTCTTCCTGCGTGCTGTGCCAGAGCGGACACTGAATAATCGAGGGCGCATTGATAACGACACCTTGATCGCCTGGTAGTACCCCAGCGATGAAGGGATACAGTTTGGACGAAAATAACCCTGGTGAGACGGGCTGTAGGTGATTTAAGTCGTGGAGTTCAACATCATCGAACTGTGGCACCCCTAGTCCAACCGTTTGCCCTTGAGCCTTAATCACTAAAACAATCAAAGACGTGAGGCTTATAGCCTGGTCTAGTAGGGGGGGGTACCCTGTTAGGGTGCTGAAATCCACCAGCCACAGCATGTCGCCGCGCCAGTTGCACAGTCCCAAAACCGCATCAGGGATACCTGGAACGGGAAGGATGCTGTCCACTGCCACCGGAAGAACCTCGGCAATATCTTCAAGGCGAAGCAATCCACTATCTTGGGTACTCAACGGAAAGCGCAGCAAGCGCTGCCGATCGTCAGGCGGCGGGGCCTCAATGCCTAGGGATTCTAACGTTAGGAAATCTTGCTGAGCAAGGGCGATCGCGGCGTTTGCGGCAGTCATAAGAACTACGGTAGGAGAGGTGTGGCGGGATAGTGGACAGTGCTGCACATCGTGCTAGAGCGTGGCGCTCCGCTAGCTGGAAATCAGCCGCAGAACGGTCTTCGTCAACTCTTTCTCATCCACAGGCTTGGGCAAATACGCATCAGCCCCCAGCATTGTGCCCCAGAGCTGGTCGGCTTCCGTACCCTTCGTCGAACACAGCACTACGGGAATATTTTCGGTGCCCGTGCTGGTTTTGAGTTCGCGACAAAGCTCGAAGCCGCTTTGTCCCGGCAAGATGACATCCAGCAGTACCAAATCCGGCATTTGAGACTGAAGTTTGAGCCGTGCTTCCTCACAGGTTGTGACGCTGACGACCGCTAACCCGGCCTGCCTCAGATATTGCGTCAACAATTCAGTTTCGGTCAAGCTATCTTCAACTAAAAGAACAGTGGTCATTCAATTTCCCTTTATCAAATCTGTTACTCTAAATCAAACTTCTAGCGCCAAGCTCGAGTTTCCGGATATACAGTTTTATTAATGCGCTGCATATCTTGAGTAGGAAAGGGATATATGGGCGGCGCTGCTGGTAACGGCAGATGGGTTTTTAGGCTAGCTAAAACTTTCTCAGTCGTAATGGGCTTCGCCAAAAAACCTGAAGCTCCCATGAGGTTTGCCCTGACCCGATCAACAATGCCATCACTACTGGTTACGATGATTACAGGCGTCGTTTTAAGCGCGGAAATCTGGCGAATTTGAGCGCAGATTTCGTAGCCATTGATCATAGGCATGAGCACATCCAAAAAGATTAGGCTCGGCTTATGTTCTAAAAACGTTGGCAAGGCCTGAATGGGATCGCAGATGCTAATGAAGCGATAGTCTGTCCGCTCAAGAATTTTCCCCATAGCCATGCAGTCGAATTGACTGTCTTCTACATAAATAATGAGGGGGCCTAACGTTCGAGGCTGGGCTGGTCGACTGGGAGCAGTCTTCACAGAACAAGAAGGGTTGTCACTATCGGGAACGGCTTCTAAGCTCACGATGCTTTGAGCAACAAATGGCATGATTGAGCGCGTTAGCAGGACCGGATATTGTTTCAGTTTGATTGCAATATCGCGAAGCGTAAGATTACCGTCAATGAGTTGAGAAAGCTTACGATACACCGCTGCAGGCGTCTGTCGCTGCAGAGCCGCAGCATCTTGAACCACGGGTGCGAGGTTGGGAGAGTATTCTTCCAGGCCTGCCTGTTTCCACGCCTGCCAGGCCTGCATAGCTGACATCAGGACATGGCTGGGCTTCACCAAAACCGGCGGTGAAGTGGTAATCTTCTGGCAAAAGTCGTGATAAGACAGCCGAATACCTGCAGCGCGATCGCCCATGGACGGGTTTGAAGGGCGATTAGCTAAGTCATGCGCTTGAAGTAAGTCGAACAGCATTTCGGTTAGGTTACCTCGCACAACTGAAGACACATCGCGTTGTGAAAGACAACCTTGCTCGACCTGCCACATCAGTGATGAATAGCTCCAAAGTGGGTCTGAACCTGTTGGCGAAGTCGGAAATTCGAGCCCAAGCTGAGGACAATATCGAATGATTTGCCGGTGCCAGCGACGGATTGGATGAACGTCATTCGTGCCGCCAATCAGCCAACCGTTCAAGAAATACAAGTTCCAAGTCTGGGCCTGATTTCCCGACACCGCCAGCGCCAAATAGCCCGAAAATTTGACTTCGCTGCAGCAGGTAATCTGTTGCAGCAGGGCTTCACTATCATAAACGACCTCGTAGGTCACAGGTTGACAACTAACATCATCGAAGGATCTAGGAAGAAACATCTGTATTAAAGACTCCTGCATCTATGCTTCGAAGCGTTGATATGGCAAATAATTTTGATATAAACACTTGTGCGCTATATGGCCTGTGCAAGTCGCGCTTTGAATAAGTCAAAGTTGCCATAGGCGATACAGCG